>DATFQX010000208.1:0-13091 GCA_035263865.1 Xanthobacteraceae bacterium | reverse complement strand
ACCTCCAGCGGCTCCGGCACCAGCGCGCGCAACTTATCCGGATCAGTCCGGTAAGCGATAATGAGATATTCCCGTTGACGGAAGCGGTAGGGTCCTGGCGGAAACGCGGGGCTCGTGAGCGGCATGGCAAAAGCGCGCGCCGCACATCACTTTCCTTCATGGCGATTCCCTCGTCACAATGAAGCGAAATAACCTTTCGTCAGTTTGATCTCAGCGCCGAAGCTCGCCGCGATCGAACGTGCGCACCCCTTCGAGCCGATCCGGAAGCTGAAGAACTTCGGGATTCGCCAATGTCTGGCACGCATTGCTGTAACCGACCCGCCAGTGCTCCTCCATGGTGCGCCGCGAGAACTCAAAATCCTTGGCGATGCCTTCATAAGGCCGGGCGCGGTAAATCAGATGCACGATGTTACAGACCTTGTCGTCGGCTTCGGCGAGCAAGAGCTTGGCATCGGCGCTCTCGCGCAACTCCTCGGGCATCTGTTTGAGTAGATTGGCAAATGCAATCCGCAGCTTCTGAATATATTGATATCGATCGGTGGCGGCGCGGTTACGGCTGGAATAGATGATCTCCTTGTGCCGTACTTCGACTCCGATCATGTCCTTCGGCAATTCGCCGCGCGCATTCCAAAGATCGACCTGGAAGGCGAGCGTGTCGCGCCGCGGCCGCGAGTCGAGCACCCATTCGAGCGGCGTATTCGAGATCAAGCCGCCGTCCCAAAAATACTCGTCGCCGATTTTGGTCGCTGGGAACCCCGGCGGCAGCGAGCCCGAGGCGGCGATGTGTTCGAAAGTGATCTTGTGCGTGGTCGTGTCGAAATAGGTGAAATTGCCGCTACTCACTTCGACCGCGCCGACACTAAAGCGCATCTCGCCGGCATTGATGCGGTCGAAATCGACCAGACGCTCCAGAGTCGCGCGCAACGGCGTGTTGTCGTAATAGCTCGCTTTGTCAGGACTGCCCGGTAGCCAAACGGCCGGCGGCGGCAAGCGCGGCACAAAGAAATTCGGCGCGCCAAACAACAAGATGTTCACGGCGCGCGCCTGATTGAGAAGTTGATGCTGGTCGTCGCTGAACTCGATCTGCCTGAAATAGGGAATGCCGACTGGCGAAATACAGACCGCGTGCCAAAATTCGCGCAGCGCATCGACGCGACAGTTCGGCGGATTGCCGGCGATGATCGCCGAATTGATGGCGCCGATCGAGATTCCAGCAACCCAATCGGGGTGCAGATCGGCCTCCGCCAGCGCCTCATAAACACCCGCCTGATAGGCGCCGAGCGCGCCGCCGCCCTGTAGCAACAGCGCGATTTGTTCGAACGGAGTGCGCCCCTGGGGCACGGCAAACCTCCGGTCCCCCCAGTGTTGCGCCGGAACAAGCCTACGGCGCTTGCGCCCCCGCTCGCAAGTCGCCGCCGGCGTTGGATGCGGCCGGCACCGAAGATCAGCGTTTCTAGGTGAGCGGCACCTGCATTTTGACGGCAAACCATTGCTGGAAAAAGTGCGGATGACCTGCCCATTCAATTGCCGCTCAATGTCCAGCTCAATAAGCCGTGTGCCGAAACCAATTCGCCTCTTAGCCGGTCACAAGGGCGGTCTCGTGGGCGCGCACGCCTACGGCACAGGCGCAATCAAAGAGCATCGAACTGTGATTTCAGCGAAGGAACGGTAGGCGTAGACGGCAGGGAGACGGTGGCGAGCAGCCAGCGATATGACCTCCGCCCGATGGACGTTCAGGAAGGTTTCCGCCATCACGATCAGGCCACCACCAGGCTCGCGTGCCTGCGCGGCAATGGCGGATTCAAGCTCGGACACATCGTGAATGGGTGCTGAGATCGCCTCCACCCCCAAGGATTGAGCGGCGGCTTTGAAGGGATTCAGATAATATTCGGCAAATGGCGCCGTTGCCGGGTTGAACAGGAAGGCGACCCTCCTGACCCGCGGGGCAATCTCCTTGAGCAGCTCCAGCCACTTGCCGGCCATCGTCGGTTCCATAGTAGTGAAACCGGTTACATTGCTGCCTGGCCGCGGCAGACCCGCGACGAAACCACTGCCGACTGGGTCGACGACGTTGGCGAAAACGATGGGGATGGTCCGCGTTTGCTCCATCATCGCCAGAGTAGTTGGTGTGTTTTGCGTAAGAATGAGGTCGGGCGCCAGCGCGACAAGCTCCTTCGCGAACCGTTGCCTCGACTCCGCGTCGGCCGCCGCCCAACGAGAGTCGATTCGGATGTTTCGGCCCTCCGTCCACCCGAGTTTCTGGAGTCCGTCGCGGAACGCTGCGACCCAGGCCTGTCCTTCCTGATCGCTTGCGTCGTACGCCATCAGCACGCCGATCCGCCGCGCGCGCTCGCCCGGCTGCGCGCGCGCCGCGATCGGCCACGCCGCGCCGCCGCCGAGCAGCGTGATGAACGCGCGGCGTCTCATTCAATCACCTCGGTTTAGGAGCCGAACTGCCTAATTCGACATAGCGTGCCTGCACGGCTGGATCATCGAGTGCCTTGTCGAGCGCGTTCGCGAGCTTGGCGACGATTTCGTTCGGCGTGCCATGCGGCGCCACCATTGCGTTCCAGGCGCGGAAGATAAAATCAACGCCAGCTTCGCCCGTAGTCGGCACATTTGGCAGGCTTGGCAGCCGCTCCGGTGCCGCAATTGCGTAAACCTTGATAGTCCCACCCAAGATCTGCGGGATCACATTGAGCGACTGGTCAACCATGTAGTCGAGCTGACCCGCCACCAAGTCCTGGATGGCGGGGCCGGTGCCGCGATAAGGCACGAGCGTAGGCTTGAGTCCGAACTTCGCATTGAAGACGAGACCCGACACATGCGCAATCGAGCCGACGCCGGCATGCCCGTAGGTCAGCTTCGATGAATTGGACTGCAAATACTCGATGAAGTCTTTAAGGTTCGCAGCGGCGGTGTTCTTCTTGGCCACGATTGCCTGCGGCGTGAAGTTGACGACGCCGACCTGCACAAAGCTCTTCGCCGGATCGTATTTGAGGTTCGGATAAAGCGCAGGTGCAGCCGACTGCGTGCCCATATTCCCAACAGCGATGGCGTAGCCGCTCGGCTGGGCCTGAGCCGTCTTCGGCGACGATGGCAAGACGAAACGGCTCGCCGATCACCGCGAGCGAGGGCCAGATCGTCTTCCACTGGGCGGCCGGGCCCGGCACCAGCGCGAAGCTCGGCTGCTGCGGCAGCTCCGTAAATTCATAAGTCGCGAAGGCGTCGATCGACGTTCTCAACTCGACGCGCGCTTCACAATTGGTCTGCAGCCGGTACCCGGGCGAGCCCTGTCGGCGGTCGCCCATGCGCACGGTGAGCGTATCGCCCGCGCGCAGATAGCCGGGGCCGACGCGGATCAAGAGCGTGTTGGCGTAGGGGCGGATGTTGAGCCGGTCGAACGACACGTCGAGCTTGGCGCCGTTGCTCGCTTCGACCGTGGTGAAGTTGGGCGCGGCCGGCTTGTCGAATTGCGGCTTGCTCATGTCGGATGTGGTCCGCCACGAGATCTTGACCATGCCGGTGTCGTCGATGCCGAACGTGCCCGCGGTATAGGTCAAGGTCAGTTCGGCATAGGCGCCTGCGACAAAGGGGCCGGCGGGTGTGAGCTTCATCGCGCCCATGTGCTCGGGAAGGTAAGTTGCGAAGGGCATGACAGAGGACCTTGGTTGCGGCGCTGCTAGTAGCCGCAGGTGAAAAGGGGCGATAGGATGAGACCCATACGAAGCGCGGGATCATTTTCCAATGCTGAAGTTGCGCGTCGGCCTGCTGGCCCTCGTCGTCGCCGTGTCGACTGGCGCACAAGCGCAAGATTGGCCGAGCCGACCGGTTCGCTTCATCGTGCCGTTTCCGGCCGGCGGATCGACCGACGTCGGCGCCCGCCTCGTCGGCGAGTCTCTATCGCGCAGCCTGCGACAACAAATCGTCGTCGAGAACAAATCCGGCGCCAACGGCAATATCGGCATCGAGACCGCGGCCAAGAGCCCAACCGATGGCTACACGGTTCTGGTTGCGACCGACGCCCTGAGCAGCAACCCGCACGTCTACAAGATGAGCATCAATCCGTTGAAGGAGTTCACGCCGGTCATCCAGCTCTCGCGCCAACCGATTGTGCTGGCGGCACATCCCTCTCTGGGCATTACCTCGCTTGCCGAATTGATTGCGCTCGCCAAGCAGCAGCCGGGGCTGCGCTACGCGACCGGGAGCGGCGTGGGCGCGCAGCACATCGTCGTGCAATGGTTGGCGTCGATTGCCGGCATCAAGCTTGAGCAGGTGCCGTATCGCGGCGGCGCGCCAGCGATCAACGATCTCATCGCCGGGCACGTGAAGCTCGGATCGCTCGGGTCGACGCCGCTGATCCCGCACTACAAGGCCGGCACGCTACGGCTTCTCGCCCAGACGACGCAGGCGCGCTCGCCGAGCCTGCTGGACGTGCCGACTTATCAGGAAGCCGGCATTAAAGGCCTGGTACTCGATCAGTGGGTCGGCGTGTTCGTTCCGGCGGGAACGCCGCCGGGAATCGTGGCTCGGCTCAATACCGACATCAACAAAGCGCTTGCCGAGCCAGCGATTCACGACGGCTTCCTTCAATCCGGTCAAGAGCCGGTCGGCGGCAGCGTCGAAGCATTCTCGCAGCTCGTTCACGGCGATTTCGAGACGTACGCCCGCCTGGTGAAGGAGCTAAACATCAACGCAGCCCACTGAATGAAGCTTACGCAAGAGGAAGAGGCGCTGCGCGGTGGCGAATTCGGCGAGGCCGCGCAATGGGCGATCGAGCATCAGATCACGGTTGGGCGATATCTCGGCGCCCGCGACTTTATCGCTGTGAGTCAGGCCCACATCATGGCCGACACCGAATCCTTGGGTCGCTCAGGGGTCGAATGGCTCGAGCGCATGGCCGACCTGCCACCGGACGAGCGGCAAGTCCGCATTCCCACCATCACCGATCCGCGCGGCACCGACTTTGCGGCGGCGCATCGGCTTAAGCAGCAGCCCTGGATGCTGGAACTCGAACGCCGCACGATCGCGGCGCTTGAGGCGCTCGGCGTGTCGATGACCAACACCTGCATCAACTATCAGACCATCATGCCGCCGGTTCTGGGCGAGCACGTCGCCTACGGCGACACCGGGGTCGTGATCTATTGCAACAGCGTGTGCGGCGCGCGCTCGAACTTCGAGGGCGGGCCGTCGGCGCTGGCCGCCGCGCTGACCGGACGGACGCCGCGCTACGGCTATCATCTCGACGAACGCCGGTGCGGGACGCTGGTGATCAATGTCGATTTCACGCCGCGCGAGCTCAACGACTGGGGTGCGCTCGGCGCCATCGTTGGCCGCCTCGCCGGTGATTATTGGCACGTCCCTGCCCTCGTCGGCATCGAGCGCGTGCCCTCCTCCGACGAGATGAAGCATTTCGGCGCGGCGCTCGCGAGCTACGGCTCGGTCGCGCTGTTCCACATGGCCGGCATCACGCCCGAGGCGCAGCGGATTGACGACGTGCTCGTTTCAGGCCGCACCGTCCCCAACTACGACGTCGGCGAGGCCGATGTTCGCGCGTTTCAGAAGAGCTACGTCGACGCGATCGGCGCCGTCGATGTAGTCGTGTTTTCGGCGCCGCAGTTGAGCCTTGTGGAAATGACGCAACTCGCCGGCATGCTCAATGGCCGCCGCGCCACAATCCCGCTGCTCATCGTCACCAGTCCGCAGGTGAAACCTGATGCGGATCGCATGGGGCTCACCGCGCGCATCGAGGAAGGGGGCGGCACGGTGCTCGCGGGCATGTGTTTCTACCAGAGCTATGCGCGCGAGATAGCGGAGGCGAATGGCTGGCGGCGCCTGGCGACGAATTCGGCGAAGCTTGTCAACATCATCGGCGGCTACGGCTATCGGCCGGCGCTTCTGTCCATGCAGGCGTGTATCGACGCCGCCTGCAACGGCGGCAAATTATAAGGGCACGTTCGTATGGGCTGTACTCGTTGCGGCGGTAAACTCGGTCGTACCCTCCCCCTTATGGCAAGGGTCGCCCGCAGAATCGCAGCGCGGTGATGCACCTGCTTCGCCTCACAACAACGACCCCCACCCCCACCCCCCGCAAGGGGGAGGGGAGCCCACCGCTTATGCGGCAACAACGCGCAGCAAACAAAAACGAACACGCTCGAGCTTGGTGCTATGAACGGCGAGATATTCTTTGCATCAGCCGGGATGGGACCAAAAGCGCGTGGGCAGGCGCTGGTCGCGAAAGACGGATTCTCCGCGCGCTACGATCTCGATCGTGCGCGCGGCGTATTTTCGCGCCCCAATCACAAGCTCGCCGGCGAGAGCTATGTCGGTCGGGTGCTCGTGCTCGATGCCGCCAAAGGCGGCGTCGCCACCGCCTGGATGCTGCACGAGATGAAAGCGCGCGGCGTCATGCCGGCGGCGCTGGTGCTCAATACGGTCAACCCGATCATGGTGCAGGGCGCGGCGCTCGCCGACTTCACTATGATCTCCGGCTTCGATCTCGACATTACCCAAGCGATCCCGAACGGCGCATGGGTCGAGGTCGACCCCGCCGGCGAGCGGCCATTCATCCGTGTGGCGCGATCGAGCGCATAGTGTGCAACAGCGTATTCGATCTGGACATTTCGGCCCTCGACATAACCCATCTCTTTCAGCCCCTAACGGAATGCGCGTAGGCGGTCTGCGTACACTTCAGGTGATGTACCGCCGAGGAACCCGATCACCGGCATCGCTGCCTGCTGCGCGCCCGCCGCGAGCAGCCATGCCGCCGCGCCGCCGATAAGCGTGATGAACGCGCGCCGCTTCACTCGATCGCCTCGTCGGCGCGGGCGAGCAATGTGGGGGGAATGTCGAGGCCGAGCGAACGCGCTGTCTGCAGGTTGAGCGCCAATTCAAACTTGGTCGATTGCAGCACCGGAAGATCGACGGGCTTGGCGCCCTTGAGGATGCTGCCGGTATAGACGCCGACTTGGCGCCACGTATCGACAAAGCTGGTGCCGTAGCTCATCAGCAGGCCGGCTTCGACCATCTCGCGCGCAGAATAACTCGCTGGTATCCGGTCGCGCACCGCCAACGTGGCAAGCTGCACGGCGCGGCTGGTAAACAAGGCATCGCCCGCGATGAAAAGGGCTTCGGCGCGTTCGCGCGCCAAAGCGGCGAACGCCGCGTCGATCTCAGCAGGGGTGCTGGCATTGAGGAACAGCATTTCCAATCCGAGGGCGTGAGCGGCTTCCTTCACTGTTTTCAAAGCGGCCGGGGCAGACGCAGCATTGGCGGGATTTAGCAGCACAGCGAAACGCGTCGCCTTGGGCAGGAGCTCATGCATGAGTCCAAGCCGCTTGGCGTTGACCTCGTTCGTGAAAAAATTAATCCCGGTCGCGTTGCCATCCGGATGCGCGAGACTCGCAACGAGTCCAAGGGCCACCGGGTCCTCCCCCACGGCGAACACGATCGGGATCGTTGTGGTTGCAGCCTTGGCAGGGAGCGCAGAATTAGGGTCAAGCGTGGCGATCACAGCTACGCGACGCCGGACCAGGTCGGCCAGCAAAGCCGGCAAGCGCTCGTAATGGCCTTCCAGCCAGTGGTATTCGACCGTCACATTCTGGGCCCCAGCGTAGCCTGCTTCGCTCAGCCCCTTGCGAAATCCGGCAAGCCGCGCGGCCTGGGCATCGGCTGACCCGCCGCTGATGAAGGCGACCACGGGCAGCGCCAGCTGCTGCGCGCGCGCCGCGAGGGGCCACACCGCCGCGCCGCCGAGCCGCGTGATGAACTCGCGCCTCCTCATTCAATCACCTCGTCGGCGCGGGCGAGCAGTGTAGGGGGGACTTCGAGGCCGAGCGCTTTTGCCGCCGTCAGGTTAATTAGAAGTCGTAGTTTCGTCGGAAATTCAATCGGCAGATCGCCCGGCTTGGCACCCTTCAAAATTTTGTCAACGAACGCAGCCGTGCGGCGCCAGCTATCGCGCACATCAATCCCATAGCTCATCAGTCCACCGTCTTCGACATTCTCGCGAAAGCCAAACATGGTCGGAAGCCGCGCTGCCATTGCGAACAATGCAATACGCTTGCGCTCATTGAGAAACATTGTGTCCCCCAGCGCGAGAACGATCTTTACTCCTTCTCGTGCCAGATGTTGAAACGCGGCATTCAGGTCATCGGGCACAGCGATCGTCAACGGGACCAACCCAACCCGGAGGGCGGCAGCCGCAGTCTCCATGTTGCGGAGCTGGGGCGGATTATTTGGATTGTTGACATTAATCAGCACGCCGACCTTGTTTGCGCTTGGAACCATCTCAACTGCGAGTGCGAGCTGTTTGCTGGGCATGTCTTCCACGGTCAACAGGACGCCGGTCACGTTGCCTCCCGGCCGGGAATGGCTCGCTGCGACGCCGAATCCAACCGGATCAATGAGGGTCAGCGAGACGATCGGTATAGTGTCGGTCAATTTCTTGGTGGCCATCAGGCCAGCCATCGTGCCCGACACGATGACGTCGGGCTTGAGGCCGACCAGCTCTTCCGCCTGCTGCGGGATGCGAGTGATATCGCCCTCGGCGTAGCGGACCTCGAAGCCATAGTCGCGGCCTTCGACGTATCCGAGTTCTCGCATGCCGCGTGAAAATTCGCCGAAAAATCGCTCGGTGCCAGCTTTGGAGCCGCCGATCAGACAGACGATTAGCGGTCGCTTGGCCGCCTGCTGCGCGCGCGCCGCGAGCGGCCACGCTGCTACCGCGCCGCCGAGCAGCGTAATGAACTCGCGGCGTTTCAAATGATCGAATTGCATTCGGTCCCCTGCCAGCAAGCCAGGGCCGGTTTTCAGGTTATCGAATTGGCGAGGATCAGTCAGCGGGTACGCCGGGCGTTTTACAACCGGCCAGCCATTCGGCGATGTCTGCTCAATGTCCGGTTTACCCAAAAGCGGACCTCAGCGCCTCATCCCGGTATGTCGAAGCCAAAAGCTGCCGTCGAGCGCGCTCAGTCGCTTGCTGGCTCATATCGAGAAACATACGATTGCGCAGGTACCACACCGGGAGGGGTTCTGCATGTCTGGCGAGGCGATATCCACGGCCCTGCACAGGATGATTAATGACGCGCTGCGCACTTCACGCCGGCGCTTCCTTACGCAGGTGGGCGCGGCTGGCTTAGGGATAGGTGTACCAATGTCTACGACGATAGCGCAGGAAATGCAGCGTTCCTCCGTCGGCGATGACAAGGAGGTTTCCCTGGGAGAGAAACTTGCCCGCTATGCGACGAGCCTCCGATATGAGGACCTCCCAGAGGAGGTGATACGGATTGCCAAGCGTTCCATCCTCGATACCGTCGGCTGCGCGTTCGGCGGTTACTCGGCGGGACCGAGCAAGATTGCGATGAAGCTCGCGAGCGAAGTCAATTCAAAGCAGCCTGGGACAATCTTGCTCAGCGGCATCAAGACGAGCCCAGAACTGGCGGCCTTCGCAAACGGCGTGATGATCCGCTATCTGGATTTCAATGATGCATATGTGAGCCAGATGAATGGCGCCGGCCATCCCAGCGATACGATTGCGGCGTTGCTGACCGCGGGTGAACTAGGTCAGCGGAGCGGTCGGGATCTCATCACCGCAACCGTCCTCGCTTATGAGGTCTACTGCAAGATCGGGGATGTGTTTGATTACTTGGGCCACGGCATTGACCACACGACAGTCACCGGCATGGGGGCCGTGGTAGGCGCCGGAAAGCTGTTGGGACTAACACCGGAAGAGATGGTGCACGCCATCGGCATCACGGTTGGAGGCAACACCGCCACGCGCCAAGGTCGTGCAGATACCCTTTCAAACTGGAAGGCTTATGCAGCAGCCGACGCCTGCCGCAAGGCGATCTTTTCAGTGCAGCTCGCTGGGAACGGGATGACGGGCCCGAGCAATGTCTTCGAGGGGCGCTACGGGTTCTTCAAGGTCATGAGCCACAAGCCGGTCGCGCCACCACAGCTCGGTGAGCCGTTCGGCATCCGCCGTTGCTTCACCAAGCGCTTTCCACTTGGCCAATTTTCCCAAACAGTCGCTCAAGCCGCCGTGGAAGCAAGGTCGTATTTCAAGAGTCCGGACGAAATCCTAGAGGTCAACATCCACGCATCACGCTCCGCCATCAAGATCATGGCCGACGGACCGGACAAGTGGAGGCCGCAGACGCACGAAACCGCCGATCACAGCATCCCATATTCGGCGGGCCTCGCGCTCATCTATGGCAAGATCGATCCGGATTACTACGAGGATCCCTATTTGCACGACCGACGACTGCTCGACCTCGTGAGCCGGATCAAATGCCTGCCATCGGACGAAGCTGACAAGCCCGAGCTCGCCAACCTGTGCGAGTTGGAGGTTGTCCTGAAGTCCGGCACCCGCAAGACGGTGCGCGTCGAATATCACCGCGGACATTTCAAGAACCCGATGACCGATACCGAAATGGAAGAGAAGTTCCGTCTGATGGCGCAAAAGCACTTGCCTGCCAATCGCGTCGACAACCTCCTGCGCAGTGTCTGGAGCGTTGAGAAGGAGCCGCAGGTGAGCAACCTCATCGCGGCGACGCGGGTGTGACCATTCCCGACGGGCGTCCGCTTCGGTCAGACTCGGTCATCGCAGTGATGTCCGCTGCAAGACCGCTCTTCCTCCGAAAGCGGACGTCGATCCGCGCTCTTGCGATGTCGCAAACGTGCCAGCAGCGGTCATCCTTTGCAGCGCAGACGGCTCCGTAGAAGACGCAAGATATGCGTTAGGGAGCTTGCTCGGTCGGCTCCAGGTATGGCTCCCATGCGTCCACCGATACGCTAAGGTTTGGATCTGCGTCAGGGCCCCAGAGATCACTCGCGTTGAACCGTACAGTATAGAGCCATTGCGGATTTTCCCCTTGGCCAAGTGCGTTGGTATCCGGGAAGACGTGGCAGCCATGTAGGCTCTCGATCACTCCGGCGCGACCACGTACATAGCGCGGCAACCGAGTGTGCGTCGCCGGATGAATATTCCTCGCCCGAATGCGGTCGCCAATACGAAAGCGTGCTGGATCACTCGCGGGGCGTTCCGTCGGTCGGCCGCGATAGAGCAATGTTTCTACGTCGCCGTGCCGTAAAATGCCCTCAACTCTTTTTGGCTCGCGCAGTGGATGGCCTGCCACGATCTCGTCCGCCGATACTAGGCCGCGCTCGGCAAGGAGCGTCTCGAGCCCGGCAAGCCAGATTTGGTAGTAGCTCTTGTTCAGGTAATCTGCAGGCGACCGGTTCTCGCGTGCGAAGCGCCCCATGTCGATGTTCCATTTACCGGGCCTCCCTGCGGCCATGGTAAGCGCGAATACGCGGCGCTCCCATTCTGCGTGAAAGGTCGGCTCGCGCACTTCCGGTACGACCGGACCAAATCCGTGACCTCCACCCATGTCATGCGCGCCATTCATCGTGACCCCCCGTCCGGCAACGTCGGTAGACCAGTCCCGATCATGCAATCGCGCGTCACGATCGATGCGAGGCGTTCTTCGCTCCACCCGTCAGTCCCGGGCGGACGCATTGGAAGGACGAGATAGCGTACCTCGGAGGTCGAATCCCACACGCGAAATTCGGTGTCGGCAGGAAGTTCCACGCCGAAATCGCGAAGCACGCCTCGGGGGTCCACGACCGCCCGCGAGCGGTAGGGCGCCGATTTGTACCAGACCGGCGGAAGCCCCAGCACTGCCCATGGATAGCAGGAGCACAGCGTGCAGACGACCATGTTGTGGAGCTGAGGCGTGTTCTCCACAACAACCATGTGCTCGCCTTGGAAGCCGGCGTAGCCAAACGAAGCAATTGCGGGCGTCGGTTCCGCAAGCAGCCTCTGCTTAAATTCCTCATCGACCCACGCCTTGGCGACAACTCGGGCCCCATTGTGAGGGCCGATTTTTTTCTCGTAGGTCTCGATCAGAAGATCGAGCGCAGGCGGCTCGATATAGCCCTTTTGGGTGAGAACGCTCTCAAGAGCGCGCACACGCAGCTCTATCTCCGATAACTGCGAGTGTGCGTGATCGTGCTCAGGGTTGTGCGACCGTTCCGGATTCGGCATCAGATAATTTTATCCGGACGAGACTCTGTCAGCAAGAACTTTGCCTTCGCGCGTGCAGTGGGACAGAGCGTCGGCCTCGTGTCGAAACTTCCAGTCGGCCGGTGACATTGTGCGCGAGATTGCGGACGAGGCCGACATGATCTCGTCTGCGCTCGACACGTCCCTCCGCCCAGCGATACTCGATCGCGAGCCTCGCGCAGTACTGCCAGGGGATCGAGTCATGCTAGCCGCGCGAGGCCGGCCACACTCCGCCCCACCGATGGATCGTACTAATTATGCTCGTCGGGCAGCACCGGCAGCGGGTGAAATTCGATTCCCTCCTCGTGCAGGTCTTTGGCCTGCTCCGGCGTAGCCTCTCCGTAGATCGAGCGGTGGTCGGTCTCGCCGTAGTGCATCTTGCGCGCCTCTTCGGGAAATTTGCGGCCGACATAATCTGCATTTTTTGTCAGGTGATTGCGCAATTCTTTCAACTTATTGCGGAACTCGCGCTCCTGCGGCGAAATCATGGCGACCGGCGCGGGAACATTCGTTTGCGGCGCTTCCGGGGGCGCCTTAGATGCTGACGGTTGCGACGATGGCGGTCCCTCGGGCATCGGCGCGGACACGGACGCATCGCCGCGCCTTTTCGTTCCCGCCACCCGCGGCGCCATGATTGCCTTCTCGACCTTAGTCGAATTGCAAACCGGACAGCTGACGAGCCCGCGCTTGACCTGACGGTCGTAGGTCGCCGAGTTCGCAAACCAGCTCTCGAATGCGTGCCCCTCGTCGCACGCCAATGCGTAGCGGATCATAGCGAGCCTCGCATTGCGTGGAGGGGCTGCGCCATTAGCTCGATCAATAATCCATGCCACCCATGCCGCCACCGGGCATCGCAGGCATGGGTGTCTCCTTCTTCGGTCTTTCGGCGACCATCGCCTCAGTGGTGATGAGTAACCCTGCAATCGAGGCCGCATCCTGCAGTGCCGTACGGACCACCTTGGTTGGGTCGATGATCCCGTGCGACACGAGATTTTCGAACTTGCCGGTCTGCGCGTCGAAGCCG
>DATFQX010000207.1:0-28777 GCA_035263865.1 Xanthobacteraceae bacterium | reverse complement strand
CGGGATGAACGCGGGTTTGGCCGGCGCTGCCGACGGCGTGGCCGCTGGCTCCTGCGTCACCTGCTTCCAAGCCTTCTCATCCGGCGTGACTACGTGGTCGAGCCGGTTTTTCGCCTTGTAGCCGTTCTGCGGCGGCTCGACTGCCTGCTTGGCGGTGTCGCTCTTGTCGTCGGGCTTGATGCCGCGCGCGGATTCCAGGATGGCGCGCAGTTTCCCGGCCGAAATATTCGCCGCTTCGGCGTGACCGGGTGTGATGCCGGCAATGGTGAAGAGCGTCCAGAACTTGCGCTTGGCGAACGGTCCGTCGAACACGACGAACTCACAATCGAGCGCTTCACTGTTGCCGTCCTTGCTGCGGCGAAGCCACCCACCCTCGCCGGCACTGCCGGGACGAATCGTCATGCGAACGGTGGCAACCGTGCCGTCAGGGATCACGTCGAAATTGCGTTGGGTCTCCGCGTCGTTAAAGTCGTGGGTTGTCATTGTGGTTTCTCCTATTTTGGACATTGCGATTTCTCCTATTCTGCTGCTGCTGGTTGGATGAGTGTTTGTTCGTTTGAAACGAGGAACGGTTTGCGCCCGCCGGGATTGATAAGCTTGGTGATTAGCTTGCCGAGATGCGGCGCTTCGATCTGCTCGAGTCGACCAGCGCGATCCTTCGCCGGATAACCCCACGGGTTCGGCGATGTGCACACGAAGGTGCGCACCGGCGCCCCGTCTCCAAAGTCGACCCACTGCATGGTGATGATCTCGTCGACGATGCCGGGCAGCTCGCGGCCGGTGCGCGAGCCTTCCATCTGCAACTGCCAGCTGGCGACGTTGAACTCGTCGACGGTCCGCTCCAGGATCCCGACGAAGATCACGTTCTTGCCGCGCGCATGCTGCAAGTGTTGCAGCCAGGCGATCATCTCGCGCGCGTGCAAACCGTAAGCGCCGCGGGTGTCCTTCTTGCCGGTGCGTTCCGAGAACGCTTCGGGCTGTTGCTCGGCGTGCCGAAACGACAGTCGACTCGCGGCGGTGATGCTGTCGACGAAGACCGTGTCGTAGCGATCAAGGTTGTCGAGCGCACCACCGACGGCTTGGTAATGCGCCTCGTTGTAGCAGGCGGTCGGTGGGAACGACGAATTGGGGCCGCCGATGCGACACGCGAGATCGCGCGCGGTCGGCCAATCATCCACCCGGATCGCGTCGACCGGCACGTCCTGGACGCTGATGTCGCCGGCTTCGCTATCGACGAACAACGTGCGCCTCGAGTCGAGCGTGCGAAGTAAGCTCGTCTTGCCTATACCGGTCGGACCGACAATGAGCGCCTTGACTCCGCGCGGCTCGGCGAACCTTTGGTCCGCGCTAATAATCCGCATTACTCGTCCTCCATGGAGTCGGTTTCTTGCAAAATGCGAGCGACCTCGATGCGCATATTGGCGAACAGCGGTTCAAGCTCGGAGCGTGTTCGCCCCCTGCATTCGGCAAGGTGTTTGCGGACGTGCGTGCGCACGACATAAAAGACTTGATCGGCGAGGAGCGTGGTCATGGCGTGGCCGCGATCTCACCTTCGACGGCGAAGAACACGACGCTCGATCTCAGCACGCCATTTCGGCGGCATCGCCTCAAAGATCCCGATCAGGGTGATGTTCTCGAGAAACTCCTGCCGCGCGGCACGATCGGCCGCGCGCCACCAGTCGAGCGCCTTAAAGGTCGTGATGTCCGGCTCGGGTTTGAAATTGGCCGTCAGCGTCTTGCTGCCGCTATTTCGGCGCTCACTGCGCTGACCTTTGAGCCTGGCCACGTCCTTCCGTTCGAGATCGGCGCGGATGGTGCCGTCCGCAATTTTGGCGAGCAGCATCTTGTGTGGAATTTTGGTCAGTTCATAAAGCGTGCGCCAAGAGGGCGGCAAATGCGAACCATGGTTCGCATTTGAGATCACCGGATGCTCGGCGATGCACATCAGCATCTGCGCAGTGCGCGGGCTGAACGGCAGCTTGGTCTTGATCATCACCTGGAAGGTGCCGGGCGGGAGCTTGGTCTTGGCCTCGATCAACAACCGCCCCGCCGTGAGGATGTTCTCGACGCCGCGCTGGCAACAGGCGGTGATCTGAGTGACGAAGTACTCGTCGCTCTTTTTGGCCATGGCCGCGTCGACGCGCTCCTGCTGCTCGGGCGTGAGCGGCGTGCGGTTCTCAACCTTCAAGAATTCCGGTAGCGGGCCGGCGTCTTCGACCTTCGGCTGGGGGCGCTCGACGTCTTGTGCATCGACGCGATGTTCTATAAGTAACACGTGCGTCCTCTCCTTCTTGCTGGACGCATTCCCACACCAGGGAAAATTCCGGCCCGGCGCCCTTCACGCCGGGCCGGGGCTATTGCCGCCAATTTGTTCTGTGCAGTCCGCCCGGCCGCCGACGGTATCGCGACCGGGCGGGATCAGATCGATAGGCACCGCCGGCTGCCCCATTCGCTGCTTACGCAGAATTGCGCGGTTGGCGGCGGCTACTGCGGCTCGCGCCCGCTCCCAGATCTCGAGGTCGGACAGCTTGCGGTACCTCCGTCCGGCGATATCGATCTCGGCGGGGAGAGCGAGGTTGGGGTCATCGGACCAGCGATCAATAGTGCGCGCTGAGACGTTGTACCGCTTCGCCTGGTGGCGCCGCGTCAGAAAAATGTCGTCTGGCATAGCGAATCACCGTCAAGTTGCGACGGTGCGGACGCTACCTCATGCGCTCAGATTTTCTGGCGGACAATGGCGGGGAATGGCGGGTAATTCGGCGGTAATGTGGTCAGCGCCGCCGCGCGCTATCCCATTTCGATATTTTCTCGCGCACCGTGTCGACGCTTGGCGTCGGCTCCATTCCGGCTTCCGCACAAGCGTCGCACACTTTCTCCGCGAACTCGCGGTAACTCTGAATTTGCGGCCATCCATCTTCCTCAATGAGTCGTAGGAATTGAGCAAAAACGTAATCCCATTCATATTGCTCACGGCGCCCTCCGCCGCGTCTATGTTGAGGCGCGGGCGCCGGCTGCTGCTTCGGTAAATCGTACCCATTCGGCAGCAGTTTCCGCAGGTCCTCCTGTGCGACCTCGATGCGATAGAACGTAACCGGGCCAGCGTCTTCCGTCTGCAGCGTCGCCGAACTGTCTTGCCAAAGGATCCGCAGCTTTCCAGAGTATGGCGTCGAGTCGGGCGCAAAATACTCCCGGCGCCATAGATCACTAAGTTGCAGATTGTGCTCATATTCCTTCCATTGCCCTTGCTCTTTTATCCATCCACCTTGCGCGCGCGCAGACCTATTTCGCAACCGGCCACTTACAAGGGCCTCGCAGAGTGTTCGTTGAGCCATGTTCGAATTCTGGTAGGCGTCTACAATCAAAGCGAGGGCGCCTTTCAGCAGCATCCACGAAACTGCGCTTTTGGGGCTGGCATGGCTGGCCCGCTTTTGGGGCCTTGTTGCCTTGGTTGCCATCTTCGGCTTGGGTGCCTTCACCGGTTTAGTTGCCCGCTGCAACGCCGTCACCGCCGCCGCCCGTGCAACGGCACCACTGCTGCCGGCTCGCCAGTGACGAGCTGCTCGACCTGATCGGCCCAGCGCTGAAGGGCGGTCCGCCGCTCGTCGAGGTAATCGTGCCGCTGGTAGACCCCGACGATCCCTCGGAATGTACCACTGCGATGATTGAGACACGCCTCGATCACCTCGACCGGGACGCCGAGGCGCTGCATCCCGGAGGCGCAGGTGCGCCGCAGGTCGTGCAGCCGCCAACCCTTCGCGATCTTCGCGCGCCTGTCGAGCTTCCGCTTGACGTGGGTGAAGCCGCCAACGGGCCGGCGACCTTCCGCGGTGAACACGAAGTCGCAGCCGGCGAAGCGAGGCGTCGACACGACGATGTTGAAGGCCTGTGACGAGAGCGGCACCGTGAACGTCCGACCATTTTTGACCCGCTGCGGCGGCAGCGTCCAAACGCGCTCGGCCTGGTTGATCTCGCTCCAGCGCATGCCAGCGACCTCGCCGCGCCGCGCGCCGGTGAGCAGCAGCGTCTTCGCGAAGGCGCCGCACAAGCCTTCCTCGCCGCATGCTCGCCAGAGCGCGGCCACCTCGGGGTCGTCGAGCACGCGCTCGCGTGGCACGTTGCGGCCCAGCCGCTCGATGCCCAAGCACGGCGACGCGGCGATCACGTCTCGGGCAACCAGCCAGGCGAAGAACTTGCCCAGCACGGCTCGCGCTTTGTCCGCCATGTGCGGCCCGTGCTCGGCCGCGATGTCCTCGACGAGCGCGATCACGCCGCGGCGACGGACCTCGTGCACCGTATGGCCGCGCCATGCGGGCAGAACGAGGCGGCGGAGGACGTCCTCGGTCTGCTGATGGGTGCGCGGTCGGGTTCGCGGCTTCGCGTAGAGGCTCAGGAACTGCTCGGCCAGCGCCTCGACGCTGTCGGCCGTTCTGAGGACGGCCAGCCGTGCGGCCGACGCCTTCGCCTGCCGCTTCTGCGCCGCCGGGTCCATCCCTTGCTCGACCTTGTGCCGCGCCTCCGCGGCCGCCTTGCGCGCGCCGGCGACGGTGAGCGCGTCGCCGCCGGGTACCTCGTGGTCGGCGAAGCTGCCGAGCGCGAGCTTCCGGGGCGCGCCGTCGAAGCGGTAGCGCAGGGCCCACGACTTCAAGCCGCTCGGCTGCACGACCAGGTAGAGGCCGGTGCAGCCGCGGTCGGGATACTCCGCGCGCACGAGCGCGCCGGCGGCGTTGCGCTTCGGCTTCGCCGCCTTCGCCGCGAGGACGGTGAACACTTTTGCCGACACCTCTCTCCTCTCGGGGTAACCGCGGGTAATGAAAGCGACCCAAAACGGCCTGTCTGCACATGTCGCGTTGTGTCGCGCGACATACTGCGACGAGCGCGCACAAGTCAACGTTTTTACAGGGCTTCGGCTGACGCTGTGGTGGAAAAACGGCGGTTGTTGTCCGCTTGTGTCGCGGGTTGCTATCTCTCGACCATGGAGCGGCCCGAGGCGGTGAACAGGGCGCTCGTCGAATGGATGGAAAGCTAAGCGTCGCGACGGCCTGCCTTGGTTGTGCGATGCTATAGATCACCATGACATCTGTGCTCGATCTCATCGGCAACACGCCTCTTGTCGAGGTTACGCGGATCGATCGTGGACCCTGCCGGCTCTTTCTCAAGCTCGAAAGCGCAAACCCCTCGGGCTCGCTCAAGGACCGGCCGGCGCGCACCATGATCGAGGCGGCGGAAGCCGATGGCCGCCTCAAGTCCGGCGGCACCATCGTCGAAGCCACCGCCGGAAATACCGGGCTCGGATTAGCGCTAGTCGGCGGCCGCAAGGGCTATCGCACGCTGCTCGTCGTTCCCGACAAGATGGCGCGCGAGAAGGTGCTGCACGCCAAGGCCATGGGCGCCGAGGTCGTCACTACGCGCTCGGACGTGGGCAAAGGGCACCCCGATTACTATCAGGATCTCGCCGAAGCGATCGCGCGGCGCACCCCCGGCGCTTTCTTCGTCAATCAGTTCGCCAATCCGGCCAATCCGCAGGCGCACGAGACGACGACCGGCCCGGAAATTCTGCGCCAAATGGATGGCGAGGTCGATGTGATCGTGGTCGGCGTCGGCTCGGGCGGCACGCTGACCGGTGTCGGCCGCTTCATGCGCCGGGCCTCTCCCAAGACGGCAATGATCCTTGCCGATCCGGAAGGCTCCGTGCTCGCGCCTTATGTCGAGACCGGGAGGATGGTGCCGGCGGGAAGCTGGGCGGTCGAAGGCATCGGCGAAGATTTCGTGCCGCCGAATGCCGATCTCGGTCTTTTATCCCAGGCATTTGCGATTCCCGATGCCGAAAGTTTTGCCTGCGCGCGCGACCTGTTGCGCGCCGAAGGCGTGCTCGCCGGCTCTTCTTCCGGGACGCTTCTTGCCGCGGCGCTGCGCTATTGCCGCGCGCAGGCGACGCCGAAACGAGTTGTGAGCCTCGTCTGCGATTCCGGCGCGAAATATCTGTCCAAAGTATTCAACCCCATCTTCCTCGCCCAGGAAGGCTGGAGCCACCCCGACCGGCACGGCACCGTGCGCGACGTCGTGGTCAGCCGCTACAGCGAGGGAACTGCGGTGGTGGTGCGGCCCGAGGATAATTTGCGCACCGTGTTCGCCCGCATGCGCTCGGCCGACGTCTCGCACGTTCCGGTCGTCGACGCGAGCGGGCATGTCGTCGGCCTGGTCGACGAGAGCGACGTGCTGGCCGCGCTCATCACCGCGCGCGACGATCCCAACGCGGCCTTTGCGCGGCCGGTCGAAGAGGTGATGGTGACACGGCTCGAGACGATCTCCGCCGACGCGCCGATCGCCGATCTTCTTCCCCTGTTCCGCAAGGACTACGTCGCGATCGTGATGGACGGCGATCAATTTCTCGGCGTAGCAACTCGCCTCGACCTTATCAATTATTTTCGGATTGCGATTTAACTCGAAAAGTACTCCTGGCCGTAACGCGCATGCGCGCTAAATTAACGTTGTCATGGCCGGCTTCATGGCGGAATGCGAGGCTTGAATGGCGCAAACAAACCAGCTCGATTTCTCGACGCGTTGCATCCACGCGGGTCAAGAACCGGATCCCACGACCGGCGCCGTCATGATGCCGATCTACACCACCTCGACTTACCTTCAGCAGAGCCCGGGAGTGCACAAGGGCTACGACTACGCCCGCACCAAGAACCCGACGCGCATGGCATTCGAACGCTGCATTGCCGATCTCGAAGGAGGCAGCGCGGCTTTCGCCTTCGCCTCGGGGTTGGCCGCGATTTCGACCACGCTCGAGTGCCTCGAGCAGGGCTCCCATATCGTCGCAGTCGACGACCTCTATGGCGGCTCGCGCCGGCTGTTCGAGCGGGTACGCAAGCGTTCGATGGGTCTAAAGGTGAGCTATCATGATCTCACCGATGCCGCGGTCATCGAGGCGGCGATCGGAACAGACACCCGCCTTATTTGGGTCGAGACGCCGACCAACCCGCTGCTCAAGCTCGTCGATCTCGAGCGCGTGGCGGCGATTGCGAAAAAGCGCGGCATCTGGGCGGTCGCCGACAACACGTTCGCCACGCCCTATATCCAGCGACCGCTCGAATTGGGCTTCGATCTGGTCGTCCACTCGACGACGAAATATCTCAACGGTCATTCCGACATGGTCGGCGGTGTGGCGATCGTAGGCGGGAATGCCGAGCTGAGCGATAAACTCAAATTCCTGCAGAACGCCGTCGGCGCGATCCAGGGTCCGTTCGATTCGTTCCTGGCGCTGCGCGGGCTCAAGACGCTGGCGCTGCGCATGGAGCGTCATTGCGCCTCGGCGAGGAAGATCGCCGCGTGGCTCGAAGGCCACCCCAGGGTCCGGCGCGTGCTCTATCCGGGGCTCGCGAGCCACCCCCAGCACGCGCTCGCCAAGAAGCAGATGCACGGCTTCGGCGGCATGATCTCGGCCGAGCTTGCGGGTACGCTTGACGACGCCCGCCGCTTCCTCGAACGGTGCAGACTGTTTGCCTTGGCGGAAAGCCTCGGCGGGGTCGAGAGCCTGATCGAGCACCCTGCACTGATGACCCACGGCTCGGTGCCCGCCGAGATCCGCGCGAGCCTCGGCATCGGCGACACTTTGGTGCGGCTCTCGGTCGGCATCGAGGATGCCGACGATCTCATCGCCGACCTCGCCGCCGCGCTGGGGTAATCATCAGGTGATTAGCACGAACGCGCGGCACGCTCGGTGTACTCCCTCTCCCCATTTGGGGAGAGGGTCGGGGTGAGGGGGTTACCTGCGCTCCTGATGGATGCGAACCCCCTCACCCGTTCCTTGATGTTGCAAAAGAGAGTAGCCCTCTCCCCGACGGGGAGAGGGCACAAACGGCGATCGCGCGTCCGCGACACGATGGCAGGATGACCGAGAGTAAGCTGCGCACGCAGGTCGGTATTGTGGGCGCCGGGCCCGCCGGGTTGATGCTCTCGCATCTGCTCCACCGCGCGGGGGTGGAGAGCGTGGTCCTGGAGAATCGCAGCCGCGGCTACATCGAGAGCCGCATCCGCGCCGGGCTGATCGAGCAATGGGCGAGCGATCTCCTTGTCGAAACCGGCGTCGGCGATCGCATGCGGCGCGAAGGCATGTTCCACAACGGCGTCTATTTCGCGTTCGGCGGCGCCTTGCATTACATCAATTTCCGCGATCTCGTCGGCAAGGGCGTGACCATTTACGGCCAGCAGGAGGTGATAAAGGATCTGATTGAACAGCGCCTCGCCGACGGCGGAACAATATTGTTCGAGGCGAGCGACGTGAGCGTCCACGATTTTGCCGGCCGCGCACCAAAAATTCGCTTCCGGCACGAGGGGCGGGATGTCGAGCTCGCCTGCGATTTCATCGGCGGGTGCGACGGATTTCATGGGATTTGCCGGCCGAGCATTCCGGCGACCGCGCTTAGCCCCTATGATCGCGAGTATCCGTTCGGCTGGGTCGGGATTCTCTCCGAATCTCCTCCGCCCAAGCACGAGCTGATCTATGCCTACCACGAGCGCGGTTTCGCGCTTTACACCATGCGTTCCCCCACCTTGGCGCGGCTTTATGTGCAATGCGCCCCCGACGATGACATCGAGAACTGGCCGGACGCGCGCATCTGGCAGGAGCTGCACGCGCGCATCGGCGGCACGCGCAAACTCGCGGAGGGCCCCATGCTGCAGAAGGGTATCACCGCGATGCGCAGCTTCGTGGTCGAGCCGATGCAGTATGGGCGGCTTTTTCTCGCCGGCGATTCCGCCCACATCCAGCCCCCGACCGGCGCGAAGGGTATGAATCTCGCGCTGGCGGACGTGAGCGTGCTCGCCCGCGCGATCACTGAGTTTTATCGCACCGGCCGCAATGAGCTGCTTGAGCGCTACTCGGCGACCTGCCTGCGGCGGGTCTGGAAGGCTCAGCGCTTTTCCTCGTGGATGACGCAGCTGTTTCATCTCGATCCGACCCATAATGCGTTTGATCGCAAGCGCCAGCTTGCCGAGCTCGACTATGTGACGAGTTCGGAAGCGGCCATGCGCTCGCTGGCCGAGAATTACGCGGGGCTGCCGGTTGAGATGTGAGCGGGGGTAGGGCG
This sequence comes from Xanthobacteraceae bacterium, assembly GCA_035263865.1. GTDB lineage: Bacteria > Pseudomonadota > Alphaproteobacteria > Rhizobiales > Xanthobacteraceae > VAZQ01. Next base: position 19,685 of record DATFQX010000207.1, on the reverse strand, counting down.
GATGCAGGTGCTGGTGGTCGGAGCGGGCGTGGTCGGGCTGTCGGTTGCCCGCGCGGCGGCGATTGCCGGTCATGACGTGGTGGTCGCGGAAGCCGCCTCCGGCATCGGCACCGGGGTATCTTCCCGCAACAGCGAGGTCATCCACGCCGGCCTTTATTATCCGACCGGATCACGGCGCGCCTATTACTGCCCGCGCGGACGGCGCATGCTCTATGAATTCTGCGCCTCGCACGGCGTGCCACACCGCAAATGCGGCAAGCTTGTTGTCGCCACCAACGCGCGCGAAATCGAGCGATTGGCAGCGATATACAAGCAGGCGCAGCTTAACGGCGTCGAAGGGGTCGAGATCATCGACGCCGCGGCGGCCAAGCATCTCGAGCCGGCGCTTGCCTGCGTCGCCGCGATGCACTCGCCGGAAACCGGCATTATCGACAGTCACCGCTATATGCTGGCGCTGCGCGGCGACCTCGAAGATCGGGGCGGCATGATCGCATTCAACAGCCCCATCGAGCGGCTGCGCCCCGCGCGCGGCGGCTGGCAGGCGGCGGTCGGCGGTAGCGAGCCGCAGTGGCTCAGCTTCGATGCGGTGGTCAATTGCGCCGGCCTCGGTGCTCAACGCTTGGCGCGCACGACGGAGGGCTATCCATCCGAGCGCGTGCCGCGGCTCGTGCTGGCCAAGGGAAATTATTTCGGGTTTTCCGGCCGGCCAGCGTTCTCGCGGCTTATCTATCCCGTGCCGGTGCCGGGCGGGCTCGGCGTGCACGTGACGCTTGATCTTGCCGGGCGCATGCGCTTCGGGCCGGATGTGGAATGGATCGAGCGCGAGGATTACGACGTGGACGCGAGCCGCGCGCTCGCATTCTACCAGCGCATTCGCGATTATTGGCCGGGGCTGCCGGACAATTCGCTTGTGCCCGACTATTGCGGGATAAGGCCGAAGCTTACCGGTCCAGGGGAGCCGGCGGCGGACTTCATGATCGAAGGGCCGCAGCAGCACGGCCTTGCGCGCACCGTCCATCTCTTCGGGATCGAATCGCCAGGACTTACGTGCTCGCTATCGATCGCCCAGGATGTCGCGCACGATCTCTCGAATTGACCCCTCACACAGGAACGGCATGAGCGAGAGCCGAGAGGAGAACACATGAGCCAGATCCGATTCATCAATCCGCAAGCGTTGGCAAACCCGCCCGGCTACACCCACGTGGTCGAGATCACCGCCCCGGCACGGATTGTCTATATTGCCGGACAGCTCGGCTTCGACCGCGAGGGCAAGCTCGGCAGCGACATCCGGCAGCAAGCGGTGCAGGCATACGAGAATCTGAAACACGCGCTTGCGGCGGTCGGCGCGGACTTCCGTCACGTCGTGAAGTTCAACAACTATCTGGTGGATCGCGCGCACTTGCCGATCTTCCGCGAAGTGCGCGACAGCTACCTCGCTGCGGACAATCGCCCGGCAAGCACCACCATCGCCATTTCCGGCCTGGCGCGAGACGGAGCGCTCATCGAGATCGAGGCAGTCGCGGCGTTGCCGACCGCCGCACGATCGAAGTCGGCCTCCGCATCCAGAGCTGGGAGCAAAGGGCGCACGGCGCGCGCGGTTAGGCGGCCCTCGCGAGTAAGACGAAAGTGAGCAGGATAAAAACCGGCAGCAGCACCACGGCTGACCAAAGCATGTAGCCGAAAAAGCTCGGCATCTTGATCCCGCGCTCCACCGCGATAGTATAGATCATAAAATTCGGCGCGTTGCCGATATAGGTCATGGCGCCCATGTAGACCGCGCCCATGGAGATCGCGGCGAGCGTTGGCGCAAGCGGCCCCATCAGCTCGCGGGCGTCGCCGCCGGCGAGCTCGAAGAACACGAGATAGGTCGGCGCGTTGTCGAGAAAGGCCGAAAGAACCCCGGTCAGCCAGAAATAGGCGATCTCGCGCGGAGTCGTCAGGCCCGATGAGCGCGGCCAAGAGCCATGCGAAGGCGCCGTCTGCTCCGGCATCGAGCATCGCTAGCACCGGAATGATACAGATGAAGATGCCGGCAAACAGGATGGCGACTTCCGCGATCGGCTCCCAGCTGAATTCGTTGGCCTCGCGGTGTTCGTTCGGCGTGAGCACGAGCGAGAGGATTGCGATCAGCACCAGTGCCGCGTCGCGTGCGACGTTCTGTAGCTCGAGCCTTGTGCCGTACGCGTCGACGCTCGTTGCCGGCTTCCATGCCGCCGCGGCGAGAATGGCGGTAATGATGCCCGCGATGAGCAGCAGATTGATGCTGCCGCTGACGCCGATATTCATTGGCCGCTTGCCTTCGCCGACGGTCGCGATGAGGCGGTCCTTGCGGTAGTGCAAGACGTCGAGCGCGACGAAGACTGCGAGCACGATGACAGCGACGAGCGCGGTTTCGAACCACAAATGGCGCGTCGTCCAGAAGAAGTCGACGCCGCGCAGGAAGCCGACGAACAGCGGCGGATCGCCGAGCGGCGAGAGCGCACCGCCGATATTGGCACCCTGGGACCTCATGCTGAGGAGCGTCGCAGCGCCAACCGAGCACACACGTTTCCACGGATTTGGCTGCGCTGCGATGCGTCTCGAAGCATGAGGGCCGTCCTCATCCTTCGAGACGCGCGCAGGCGCGTGCGAGTTCGCTGAATTACCGTCGGGCGCGCGCTCCTCAGAATGAGGACCCACCCAACCGCCCGCGCAGCTCAATGCGCCTCGTCCCAATTGTGGGCGGCGCGGGCCTCGACCGCGAGCGGCACGGAGAGCGAGAGCGCCGGCATCGGCGCCTGCGCCATCACCTTTTCGATGATCGGCAACGTCTTCTCCACCTCAGCGTCGAGAACCTCGAACACAAGCTCGTCGTGAACCTGCAATAGCATCTGCGCGGTGAGTTTCGCTTTCGCCAGCGCCGGCTCCATGCGCACCATGGCGCGGCGGATGATGTCGGCAGCCGTGCCCTGCAGCCGCGCGTTGATCGCGGCGCGCTCGTTGAAAGCGCGGATCGTGGGGTTCGGATTGCCAATGTCGGGATAATGGCATTTACGGCCGAATAGGGTGAGGACGTACCCGTTCTGCTTAGCAACGGCCTTGGTTTCTTCCATGTAATCGCGGATGCCGGGAAAGCGCTCGAAATATTTTTTGATGTAGGCGCTTGCCTCCTCGCGCTCGATGCCGAGCTGATTGGCGAGCCCGAACGCCGAGATGCCATAGATGATGCCAAAATTGATCGCCTTGGCGCGGCGGCGAATCTCTCCCGGCATGCCCTTGACTGGAACGCCGAACATTTCGGAAGCGGTCATGGCGTGAATATCGAGGCCTTCGCGAAAAGCCTTCTTCAGCGGCTCGATGCCGGCGATCTCGGCAAGAAGCCGCAGTTCGATCTGCGAGTAATCGGCGGAGACGAGCTTGTATCCCGCGGAGGCAATGAACGCGCGACGGATCTTGCGACCTTCCTCGGTGCGGATCGGAATGTTCTGCAGGTTTGGCTCAGACGAGGACAGCCGGCCCGTCGGCGTGGCCGCGAGCGCATAGTTGGTGTGGACGCGATGGGTCTGCGGGTTGACGTAGCCCGGCAAGGCGTCGGTATAGGTTGATTTGAGTTTCGACACTTGTCGCCAGTCGAGAATTTTTCGCGGCAACGCATGACCCTGTTCGGCCAAGTCCTCGAGCGCGCGGGCCCCCGTCGACCACTGACCGGTCTTCGTTTTGGTGCCGCCAGGAAGCCCAAACTTGCCGAACAGGATGTCGCCGAGCTGTTTCGGGCTGCCCGGATTGAGCGGCTCGCCGGCGAGCGACTGGATTTCGGCCTCGAGCGCGCCGGCGCGCTGGGCGAACTCGCCCGACAAACGCGACAGAACCTGGCGATCGATGGAAATGCCGCGCCGCTCCATCCGCGCGAGCACCGGGATGAGCGGCCGCTCCAGCGTCTCGTAAACGCTGCTCACGCGCTCTGCGGCAACGCGCGCCTTGAGCACTTCCCACAGCCGCAGCGTGATGTCGACGCCCTCGGCGGCATATTCGCCGGCCTTCTCGACCTCCACGCAATCGAACGTGAGCCTGGATTTGCCCGAGCCGGTGAGCTGGTTCTCCTCGGTCGGGGTGTGACCGAGATAGCGCTGCGACAGCGAAGCGAGCGCGTGATCGGAGCGCCCGGCATCGAGCACATAGGACATCAACATGATGTCTTCATGGGGCGCGAGCTCGATGCCGCGCAGCGCAAACATCTGCACGGCGAACTTGAGGTCGCGCCCGACTTTGAGCACCTGCGGGTCTTCGAGCAGCGGCTTTAGCGCGGCGAGCGCCGCCCGCTCCTCGATCTGACCTGGCGCGATCTCGCCTGCGAACAGGCTGGCGTTGCCGCCATCGCCACGCTTGCGGTGTGCGAGCGGAACGTAGCAGGCCTCGTTCGCGGCAAGCGCGAGGGAGAAACCGCATAAGTTCGCTTGCATCGGATCGATGCTCATGACCTCGATGGCGATCGCGAACGTGCCGAGTTCGCGGGCGCGGGAAATCCACGCGGCAAGAGGTTCGAGGTCGCGTAAGATCTCGTATCGGGAACGGTCGATCTTGACGTTGCGTGCCGCAGCAATGCGCGCGGCGGCGCGCGCCTGCGGCGTGAATTCGGGTTGCGCATCGCCCGGCTTGCGAACCGCGGGCTCCGCCGGTTTGCCCACCGGCCCCGCTTTGGCGCTGACAAACGGAAGCGAGGCCTGCTCCGCCGGCTTCGCTTGCCTCGGCGCGCCGCGCGCCTGGAGTTTTTCGTCGGGCTCGATCGCTCCGGGATCGATACCGGCGAATTCCGCCACGCGGCGCGTGAGCGTGGAAAATTCCATCGCCTTGAGAAAGGCGATCAGCCGCTTGTAGTCGGGATCGTGTACCGCAAGCTCGGCGAGCGGCACCTCGAGCTTGACGTGCGCGTCAAGGGTGACGAGTTTCTTCGACAGCCGCGCCTTTTCGGCGTGCTCGATCAGCGACTGCCGCCGCTTCTCCTGCTTGATCTCACCGGCACACGCCAGCAACGTCTCGAGATCGCCGTATTCACCGATGAGCTGCGCGGCGGTTTTGATGCCGATGCCCGGCACGCCCGGTACGTTGTCGGTCGAATCGCCGATTAGCGCCTGCACCTCCACGAGCTTCTCCGGCGGCACCCCGAATTTTTCGATCACCTCGGGGATGCCAATCCTGCGATCCTTCATGGTGTCGTACATGACGACACAATCGTTAACGAGTTGCATGAGGTCCTTGTCGGAGGCGACGATCGTCGCGGTGGCGCCCAGCTCGCACGTCTCCCGCACATACGTCGCGATCAGGTCATCGGCTTCGTAGCCCAACTGTTCCAAGCAAGGGATATCGAAGGCGCGCACCGCCTCGCGGATGAAAGCGAATTGCGGACGCAGATCCTCGGGCGGCTGCGGTCGGTGCGCCTTGTAATCGGTGTACATCTCGTTGCGGAAGGTCTTCTCCGACTTGTCGAAAACGACCGCGAGGTGGGTGGGCTGCTCCTCGGGCTTCATGTCACGCAGGAGCTTCCAGAGCATGTTGCAGAAGCCGAGCACGGCATTGACCTGCAGCCCGTCGGACTTGCGGTTGAGCGGCGGCAGTGCGTGATAAGCACGGAAAATGTAGGAGGAGCCGTCGACCAGGAAGACGTGGTCGCCTTTCTGCGGCGCCCGGACAACGGATGCGGCGCTCTGAGCGTGCGCTGCGGCTTTGCTTGGCATGGTTTCGACTTAACACTTGAACGACGATTTCGCCACCGCTTCCGGCTCGCTATGCACGGTTCTTCGGCGCGGCTTCCCTCCCGCCCGGCGCGTATGCAAGGTGGCAGCGATGCGCGCGACCGACGAGCCGCTTCCGATCGATCCGGCGTTGCCGGGGCTCACAGCGGCGCTGCGCGCGCAATCTGCCGCGGTGCTGGTCGCCCCGCCAGGCGCCGGCAAGACGACGCGGGTTCCGCTCGTGCTGGCGGCGGAGCCTTGGGCGGCGGGAAAAAAACTCATCGTGCTCGAGCCGCGCCGGCTCGCCGCGCGGGCCGCGGCCGCGCGCATGGCGGCGACGCTCGGTGAGCCGGTCGGCGCGAGCGTGGGCTATCGCGTGCGTTTCGGCTCTAAAGTCTCCGCCGACACGCGCGTGGAAGTCGTGACCGAAGGCGTCTTCACGCGGCTCATTCTCGACGATCCGTCGCTTGCGGGCGTCGCCGCCGTTCTGTTCGACGAGTTCCACGAGCGCTCCCTCGACGCCGACCTCGGCTTGGCGCTCGCCCGCGACGTGCAGCAAGCCCTGCGAGGAGAGCTCAAGCTCCTGGTCATGTCGGCAACGCTCGGCGGCGCGCGCGTCGCCAAGCTCCTTGGCGATGCGCCAGTCATCGAGAGCGCGGGCCGCGCCTTTGCGGTCGAGACGCGCTATGTCGGGCGCGATGCGCGCGCACCCATTGAGCAGCAGGTTGCCGAGGCGGTGACGCGTGCTGTGCGTTCCGAGCCTGGATCGCTGCTGGTCTTTCTTCCCGGCGCGGGTGAGATCCGGCGCACCGAGACGCTGCTGCGCGAGCACATCCACGATCAGACCGTCGATATCGTGCCGCTCTATGGCGCGCTCGACGCCGACGTCCAGGACCGGGCGATCGCCCCCGCGCCGCCGGGCCAACGCAAGATCGTGCTCGCGACCTCGATCGCGGAGACTTCACTGACCATCGAAGGCGTTCGCGTGGTCATCGATTGCGGGCTGGCGCGAGTGCCGCGCTACGAGCCCAACGTCGGCCTCACCAGACTAGAGACCGTGCGGGTCTCGTGCGCCTCCGCGGAGCAGCGTCGCGGCCGCGCCGGACGCACCGAGCCCGGCGTTTGCTATCGGCTCTGGGATGAGCCGCAGACCGCCGCGCTCGAGCCCGCTAACCGGCCGGAAATCCTCGCAACTGACCTTTCCGGTCTCGTGCTCGATCTGGCGCATTGGGGCGTTGCCGATCCCGCTTCGCTGGCCTTTCTCGATTTCCCGCCAGCGGCGGCGCTGGGAGAGGCCAAGGCGCTGCTCGGCGCGCTCGGGGCAATCGACGGGGCGGGGCGCATCACGCAAGAGGGACGGCGACTGCGCGAGCTGCCGCTGCCGCCGCGGCTCGCGCGCATGGTGGTCGATGCGGCTGCGGCAGGTGCGGCAGAGCTTGCCGCCGACGTCGCCGTCCTCCTCACCGAACGCGGCCTCGGCGGCAGCGACGTCGATCTCCCCCATCGCCTCGACGCGTTGCGCCGCGATCGCTCGCAGCGTGCGCGCGACGCGCGCGCAATGGCAAAGCGATGGGCGGAAATGGCGCGGGCAGTAAAACCGGCGAAGCAGGAGCGGGGAGAACACGGGCCGTCGATCGGTATTCTGCTTGCGCTCGCCTATCCCGACCGCATCGCGAAGAATCGCGGTGCGGGCGGCGCGTTCCTGTTGGCCAACGGCCGCGGCGCCAATGTCGATCCCGCCTCGGCGCTCGCGCGCGAACCATTTCTCGCCGCCGTCGAGATCGCCGGAACCGCCGCGCAAGGGCGCATCGTGCTGGCGGCGCCACTCGCCGTTTCAGAAATCGAAGCGCAATTTGCCAACCGCATCGAAAGCCGCGACGAGATCGTCTTCGACGAGGCGAGCGCGAGCCTACGCGCACGCCGCTTGCGCCGCCTCGGCGCCATCACGCTAGCCGAGCAGCCGCTGGCGGTGACGCCGGACGCGGCGAGCGCGCGCATGCTTGCGCAGGAAATCGCGCGGCTCGGCGTCGCGCGGCTGCCATGGACATCAACGCTGCGCCAATGGCGCGACCGCGTGATGTTCCTGCACCGCACGATCGGTGGTGAATGGCCGGACCTCTCTGATTCCGCGCTCACGGCAGGCGCCGGCGACTGGCTCGCCCCAGCCCTCAGCGGCAAGACGTCGCTCGGTGAATTCACAAGCGCGGAATTCGCGCATGCCCTGCAGGCGCTGCTGGCGTGGTCGTTGCGGCGACGGCTCGAGGCCGAGGCGCCGAGCCATTTCACGGCGCCCACAGGCTTTGCGCTGCCGATCGATTATGCCGCGCCCGAAGGGCCGCGTCTCGCGGTCAGGCTGCAGGAACTGTTCGGGCTCGACCGCCATCCCAGCATCGCCGCAGGACGGGTGCCGCTCGTGCTCGAGCTGTTGTCGCCCGCGCATCGCCCGGTGCAAGTGACGCGCGATCTGCCCGGCTTCTGGCGCGGCAGTTATGCCGCGGTGAAAGCGGAGATGAAGGGCCGCTACCCGCGCCATCCTTGGCCCGATGATCCGCTGTCGGCAGCGCCCACTCGCCGCGCCAAGCCGCGCTCGCGCTAGCCAAGGGTGAACTGTCTCTAGCCAAAACTCCGTTCATTCCCGCGCAAGCGGGAATCCAGGGCCGCAGGCTGCAGCTCTGGGTCCCCGCTTGCGCGAGGACGAACCGACTGAGGGGCTTTGCAAATACGCCTGCTACGTTCCAATCCGGACCAGCGCGCTTTTCCCTGCGCCGCGCTTGCGCTAAGAGGCGCATGCGCATCTAAGCGCGCCAGGACCGGTGATGTTCCCCAAGCCGAAGCCCGCACTCGCCGCCAACACTTATGCGTATGAATCCGAGCCGCTGGTGAAGGCGACTGGCTTTCGCGAATACGACGTGCGCTGGTTGCTCGAAAAGGAGATCAACCTGATGGGGGTGCAGGCGCTCGGACTAGGGCTCGGCACGCTCATCCACGAGCTCGGCGTCGCTCCACGCGTCGTGACCGGGCACGATTTCCGCGCCTATTCGGCCTCGGTCAAGACCGCTTTGACGACGGGCCTCATGGCCGCGGGCTGCAGCGTCACCGATATCGGTCTGGCGCTCACGCCGATGGCTTATTTCGCCCAATTTGCGCTCGACGTGCCATGCGTGGCGATGGTGACGGCGTCCCACAACGACAACGGATGGACCGGCGTCAAGATGGGCGCGAACCGTCCGCTCACCTTTGGCCCCGACGAGATCAACCGTCTCAAAGCCATCGTGCTCGAGGGCCGCTACAACCTGCGCGGCGGCGGCGCCTACGCGTTCATCGATAATTTTCCGGACCGTTATGTCGCCGATCTGACCGACCGGCCGAGGCTCAAGCGCCGGCTCAAGGTTGTCTGCGCCTGCGGCAACGGCACCGCCGGAGCGTTCGCGCCACGCGTGCTCTCGGCGATCGGCTGCGAGGTGGTCCCGCTCGACTGCGAGCTCGACCACACCTTTCCCAAATACAACCCCAATACCGAAGACCTGAAGATGTTGCACGCCATGCGCGACGAAGTGTTGCGCGTGAAGGCGGACGTGGCGCTCGGGTTCGACGGCGATGGCGATCGCTGCGGCGTCGTCGACAACGAGGGCGAAGAAATTTTTGCCGACAAGGTGGGCGTGATGCTCGCGCGCGACATTTCCGCGCAACGTAAAGGCGCGGTCTTCGTCGCCGACGTGAAGTCGACCGGCTTGTTCATGACCGATCCGGTGCTGCGCGAGAACGGCGCCAAAACCGATTACTGGAAGACCGGCCACTCCTACATCAAGCGCCGCGTCAACGAGCTCGGCGCGGTTGCGGGCTTCGAGAAGTCAGGCCACTTCTTCTTCAACAAGCCGCTCGGCCGCGGCTACGACGACGGGCTCGTGTTTGCGCTCGCAGTTTGCGACATGCTCGACCGCAATCCCGGAAAGAGCATGGCTGATCTCAAGCATGCGCTGCCCAAAACCTGGTCCTCGCCGACCATGTCACCGCACTGCCCGGACGAGGTGAAATACCGCGTGGTCGACGAAGTCGTGCAGCACTTCCAGGAAGCAAAAACGCGCGGTGAGAAGGTGGCGGGGCAGGACATTCGCGATCTCGTCACGGTCAACGGCGTGCGCGTAACGGTGGCGGACGGCACCTGGGGGCTGGTGCGCGCCTCCTCCAACAAACCGGAGCTGGTGGTAGTGGTGGAGAGCCCGGTATCGGAGGCGCGCATGCGCGACATGTTCAAGGCCGTCGACGGCGTGCTGCGCACGCATCGCGAGGTCGGCGCCTATAATCAGACGATTTGACGCGGAACCGGGCGGCAGGCGTCGCTCACCATGAGCGATGTCACGCGCTCCGCGCGCGTGGGCATCGGCCGCCTGCGTCGCGTCCCGCCGCGCTTGCTCGCCCCGCTATGAGCGTGCGCGGCCGTTGCCGCCGGCGTGAGCGATTTTGTTTCGCCCGCCACGCCGCGACTTGGGAGTGTCGGAGTGCGCGGTCAACACTTCGATCAGCGCGCGCAGCTTCGGGGATAGCGTGCCCTTGCGCCAGATCAGGCTCGTCTGCGCCAGCGCCAGCGCTGGCGGCAGCGCGTGCGTGCTCAGAAACTTGGCGTCAGGAAACGTGCTGAGCACGTTGCGCGGCATCAGCGAAATGCCCATACCCGCGACCGCGCATCCGAGCATGGCGTGATAGGATGCGATTTCGACAATCCGCTCCGGCATTTCGCCATGATGGGCGAACCAATCCTCGAGCCGTTTGCGGTAGGCGCAGCCCGGCTCGAAGGCGAGCACGGTTTGCGGGCTGGCGTCGCGCGGCGATTTGATCGGGGGGTGACCGGCCGCGGCGATGATCACCAGCTCCTCCTCATAGATCGCGAGCTTCTCGAAGGGCGTATCGGCGATAGGCTCGGTGACAAACGCCGCGTCGAGCTCGCCCGATAGCAGCGCTGCGGCAAGCTCCCGCGCATTGCCGGTGCGCAGCTCGAGCGTGACCTGGGAATAGCGGCCCAGATAGTCCTTCATCGGTGCCGGCAATCGCATCGCAGCCGTGCTCTCGCCCGCGCCCAGGCGCAACAGCCCGCGCGGTTTGGCATCGTGCACCGCCTCGCGCGCTTCCCGCGCCAAGTCGATCAGCCGCTCCGCGTAATCGAGCAGGAGCTTGCCCGCCGGTGAGACGTGCAGGCGCTTGCCCTCGCGCACGAACAGGTCGACGCCGAGCTCGCTCTCGAGCTGGCGCACGCGCGTGGTGACGTTGGATTGCACGCGGTTGAGCTTTTCCGCGGCCCGCGTCACGCCGCCGGCCTCGACGACGGAGCGGAAGATGTGCAGATCGCTGAGATCCATCGTTCTCATCCTGAGATTATTCTGATCATAATTATTCATTTTACGTGATGATATGGCGCGCGTAAAGCTCCCCCTCGAGGAAATCGAATCGAAGGAGCCACGCCATGTGCGTCATCGATGGAAATGCCCTAGATTACAACCGCTTGACGCCTGAGGAGTGGGACAGGCTGCGCCGGCAAGCGGTGCACCGCGCCCACGTCGCCCGCGCCCGGGCGCTGCGCGATGTCATCGCCGGCGGGGTGCGCGCGCTGCGCACAGCTGCCATAGGCGCTCTTCTCGGCGCGGCGGTCGAGACCGCCGTCACCACCGCCCGCAAATGGTGGCGCGCCTACTCGCTCAGGCGCGAGCGCAAGGCGGCGGTGCGCGAGCTTCGTGCGCTCGACGACCGCACGCTCCGCGACATCGGGGTGAACCGCTGCGAGATCGAGTGGGTCGTCTATGGCCAGGATGCAACGCGGCTACGGGACGCAACCAGCGCAGCGAACCACTCGCGCCGGCGCGACGCGCGCACCGGCACGACGGCGCGGCCGCAGCAAACGCGGAAGCACCCGATCACGAAGAGCGCCGCCTAGGGCGCAGTTCGGTGACGTTGAATTGCCTCCTGGATCCGCTCGTCCCCGCGAAAGCGGAGACCCAGGGCTGCGGCCTGAGGCTCTGGATTCCCGCTTGCGCGGGAATGAGCGGAGGGCTCGTGGATCAAGTCGAACGGAATGCGCACTAGGGGCGTGTAGTCATAAAGTCGCGATTGGTGACAGCGACCTGATCAATGTCTGCTTTGGCCCAATTTGCGGACTCAAGTCGGACATCTCGCCAGGTCCGAGATGTGTCCGTCTTAACGCGCCGCAGCAAAAGCACTGCTATTCGATCACCTCGTCGGCGCTCGCGGAGAGGCCGGGTGGCACCTCAAGACCGAGTGCCTTCGCGGCATTCAGATTGATCACGAACTCGAATTCGGTTGATTGGACGACGGGCAGGTTTGCAGGCTTCTCGCCTTTGAGCACCCGCCCAGTGTATAGGCCGGCCTGGCGATAGCCGTTGGGGGGGGTTGGTGCCATAGCTCATCAATCCGCCGGCCAGCGCGAATTCTCGCTGTTCGTACATTGCAGGGATGCCGTACCGTGCCGCCAGTGCGACGATGTACTCACGCCGGCTGTTGAAGAATGGGTCTGCGGCAACGAGGAGCGCACCAGCTCTCAAATCAGTCATGGTCTTGAACGCGGTATCGAGTTCATGTTCGGTTGTGGCGGTTAAGATATGGATCCGTTGACCAACGGAGCGGGCGGCCTCAGGGATCTCTTTTGATATCGTCTCAGTATTCGGGTTCTTCAGATTTATCAGCACGGCGATCAGTGCCGCGGTCGGGACCATCTCATGGAGGAGTCCTAGCCGCTTTGCGCCCATCTCAGAGGTGAATATGTTCACGCCGGTGATGTTGCCGCCAGGCCGGTTGAGGCTGGCAACAATGCCGAGTTGAACTGGATCGCCACCGATCGTGAAGACAATGGGAATTGTCTTTGTCGCGGCCTTAGCGGCGAGAGTCGTCATAGTGCCCCCGGTCGACACGAGCACTGCCACTTGGCGGGCTACGAGATCGGCAGCGAGTGCGGGGAGTCGATCGTAGCGCCCTTCCGCCCAGCGAAATTCGATGGCCACGTTGCGACCTTCAACATAGCCGCTTTCACTCAATCCTTGACGAAATGCCGCCAGGAGGTGTGCCCAGGGGCCGGGAGACACGCTGCTGAGGAATCCGATCACCGGCATTGGCGGCTGCTGCGCGCGCGCCGCGAGCGGCCAGGTCAGCGCCGCGCCGCCCAGGAGTGCGATGAAGTTACGCCGTGTCATGCAAAAACTATCCGTCGAGGACAAACCCTACCAAAGGGCAGCATTCTGCGTCACAGCAAAATTGCCCACCAATGTCGCAGCTGGGTCAGACTCGGTCATGGGGCGATGTCGGCTCAATGTCCGGTTTGCCCGACAGCGGACATCGCTGGCCGATTTATGAGTACACGCCCTAGCCTGGCGCGCCCGCTATCCCACCGTCTCCTCGAAGGTCGCGCGGAAAGGATGCGCCGGATAGACGCCAAGGATCTTCATCTCTTTGGAATAGAACGCGAGTTCCTCGAATGCGAACACCAGGCTGCGGTCTTCAGGGTGGCCTTCGACATCCGCATAGAACTGCGTGGCGAAGAAGTTGCCCTCGATCATGTAGCTTTCGAGCTTGGTCATATTGACGCCGTTGGTGGCAAATCCGCCGAGCCCCTTGTAGAGCGCGGCGGGCACGTTGCGCACCCGGAACAAGAACGTGGTGATGACCGGGCGGCCGTCGCGTGCGGCCCATTTTGCATCGCGTGAGAGCACGATGAAGCGCGTGGTGTTGTGGTCTTCGTCCTCGATATCCTGCGCCAGGATGTCGAGCCCGTAGATCTCCGCGGCAAGCCGCGAGGCGATGGCGGCGCGCGTCTTGTCGCCCATTTCGGCGACCTCGCGCGCGGAGCCGGCGGTGTCGGCCGCGACCACCGGCTTGATGCCGAGCTTGCGGATCACTCGGCGGCACTGACCGAGCGCGTGCACGTGGCTCTCGACCGTCTTGATGTCGGAAAGCGTTGCCCCCTTGGGGGCGAGCAGCTGGTGGCGCACCGGCATGAAATGCTCGGCCACGATATGCAGGCCTGAGTCCGGCAGAAGATGGTGAATGTCGGCGACGCGGCCGGCGACCGAGTTTTCGATCGGGATCATGCCGAGCGCGACCTCGCCCGCGCTGATCGCCGCGAAGGCGTCCTCAAAGGTCGCGCACGGCACAGCTTCGTAGTCCGGATAGACTTCGCGCGAGGCAAGATGGGAATTCGCTCCCGGCTCGCCCTGGAACACGACCTTTTTGGCTGTCATGGCCGTTCCGGTACGCACGCGGCTCCTCCGAGTCAACGGCTCGCTTGCGTCTTGCGTCTGCCGACTGCGGCTGCGCCTCGACCGCTCATTCCCGCGTAAGCGGGAATCCAGGGGATGCGGTCTGTGATTCTCGGTCCCCGCTTTCGCGGGGACGAGCGCAGAACTTGCTTATTGCTGTTGGGCTACGGGCCCCGCCCGAGAATCTCACGCGCTCGCTCGAGGTCGGCGGGCGTATCGACGCCGAGCGGCACGCTCGCGACGATGCTCGCGTCGATGCGCATGCCCGCCTCGAGCGCGCGCAACTGCTCGAGCTTCTCGCGCTGCTCCAGCGGCGAGGGGGAGAGCGCGACGAAACGCGCCAGCGCGGCGCGGCGAAAGGCGTAAAGCCCGATGTGGTGATAGAGCGGGCCCTCGCCCGCGGGCGCCGTCGCGCGGGTGAAATAGAGCGCGCGCAGGCGGTCTTTTCCGACCGGGGTGCCGACGAGCTTCACCACGTTCGGGTCGCTGCGCTCCTCTTCGCGCGTGATCTCGGCAGCAAGCGTGGCGATATCGACCGCCGCGTCCGCAAGCGGGGCGATCGCGGCCGCGACGTCGGCAGGCGTGATGGTGGGCAGATCGGCCTGCATGTTGATGATGATGCGGCTGCGGCGCTGCGGGTCGATGACCTCGAGCGCCTCGAAGATGCGGTCCGATCCCGAAACATGGTCGGCGCGCGTCATCACCGCGCGCCCGTCGGCCTTCTCGACGCAGGCGGCGATCACCTCCGAATCCGTCGCCACTACGACCTCGCCCACGCGCGCGGCCTGCGCGCGGCGCATGACGTGGACGATCATCGGTTGGCCGGCGATGTCGAGGAGCGGCTTGCCGGGAAGCCGCGTCGAGGCCATGCGCGCCGGGATGAGGATGAGAGCGTCGGCCATCGATCCGACTCGGCGGGCTGCACAATGTGCGCGTGGTGACGCGTTTGAGCGGCGCTGTAGCTTCGTTCCGCTCATTCCCTCGTACGAGAATCCAGTGGCTGCGACTTCTGGCCCTGGGCCCCGCTTGCGCGGGGACGAGCGGACAACGGCCGGTTATACGGGTTGCCAGGGCCGAGGCAAACCGGCTATTTGTGCGCCGCCGCAATCCGCGGCTGCCTGCCGCTTTCCCATCACGCTGCGCGCGCGAGCTTCGAGGCGATGGACTCCTTTGAAGTGAACAAGATCCTCGGTGCCATCCTCGGCACCTGTCTGTGCCTGCTCGCGATCAACATCGCCGCCGGCGCCATTTTCGCGCCGGAGAAGCCCGCAAAACCGGGCTATGATGTCGCCGTTCCGGAACAGACGCCGTCGGGCAAACCCGCCGAGCAGGAGAAGCAGCAGCCGATCGAGCAGCTGCTCGCCAATGCCGACGTGAAACGCGGCGAGAACTCCGCCAAGAAATGTCAAGCGTGCCATACCTTCAACAAGGGCGGGCGCAACCTGGTCGGGCCCAATCTATGGGGCGTGGTCGGCCGTGCGCGGGCATTGGAGGCCGGCTTCAACTATTCCGCGGCGATGAAGGGGAAGGGCGGCAATTGGACGATCGATGACCTCAACCAGTTCATCACCAATCCGCGCGGCTTCATTCCCGGCACCAATATGACGTTCGCGGGCATCCCGCGCGGCAGCGAGCGCGCCGACGTCATCACCTATCTCAACTCCCTGGCCGACAACCCGGCGCCGCTCCCCAAGGCGGCCGAAGCGGGAGACGGAGCGAAGCCGCAGTGACGGCATCCTCCATTTGGAGGATGATGCCCGCCGCTTTATCGCTTACTTTAAGTTTTGGTAATGAATGGGCTTGGAGGCCCATCTCTATAGCGCCGGCGCGGTCGCGCCCTACTTATAAAGTATAGTACAGTCGTCCTCGCCACGCGCCGCTGTCACTGTTAAGTCATCCGACATCGGACATGATGCGCCCCGTGCGTGCTCCCCCGGAGGTTTTCCTTGCGCCTGACCCGCCGAATCCTCCTCCGCACCGGCCTTCTTGCAGCTTTGTTGCCCATCTTCGAGCGCGTGCCGCTTCTCGGCGCCGCGGCGCAGGCGCAAGTTCAAAACGGCGAGGGCAAGCTCGCATGGCGGCACGGCTTGTCGCTGTTCGGCGAGCTTAAATATCCGCCCGCCTTCAAGCATTTCGATTACGTCAACCCGAAGGCGCCCAAGGGCGGCAGCGTGCGGCTGATGGCGATTGGCACCTTCGACAACTTTAACGAGGTCGTGTCCGGGCTCAAAGGCTCGATCGCGGCGGGAGCCGGGCTGATCTCCGACACCTTGATGGCGCCCGCGCTTGACGAAGTGTCGACCGAGTACGGGCTCATCGCCGAAGCGGTGAGCCACCCACGCGACTTTAGCTCCGCGAGCTTCCGCTTGCGCGCCGCCGCGCGCCATCACGACGGCAAGCCGATCACCGTCGAGGATGTGATCTTCTCCATGCAGGCGTTCAAGACGCACAATCCGTCGCTCGCGGCCTATTACCGGCACGTGGCCAAGGTCGAGCAGACCGGGGAGCGCGAGGTCACCTTCGTCTTCGACGCGCCGGGCAATCGGGAAATGCCGCAGATCGTGGGGCAGCTCAACGTGCTGCCGAAGCATTGGTGGGAGGGCACCGACGCCTCGGGAAGGAAACGCGATATCGGCGCGACCACGCTCGAGCCGCCGCTTGGCAACGGCGCCTACCGTATCAAGGAGTTCGTCGCCGGCCGCACCGTCGTCTACGAGCGGGTGAAGGACTATTGGGCCAAGGATCTTAACGTCAGTGTCGGACGCGACAATTTCGACGAGATGCGCTTCGAATATTTTCGTGACGCGACGGTGGGGCTCGAGGCGTTCAAGGCCGACCATATCGATTGGCGCACCGAGAACATCGCCAAGAACTGGGCCACGGCCTACGATTTCCCGGCGGTCAAGGACAAGCGGGTCGTGCTCGAGGAATTTCCGCAGCGCAACCGCGGCATCATGCAGGGTTTTGCGTTCAATACGCGGCGCGACAAATTCAAGGATCCGCGATTGCGCCGCGCGTTTAATTTCGCCTATGACTTCGAGGAAATGAACAAGCAGATCTTCTACGGGCAGTACACGCGCATCAATAGCTATTTCGAAGGTACCGAACTCGCCTCCTCCGGCCTGCCGCAGGGTCAGGAACTGGAAATCCTGGAAACGGTGAAGGACAAAGTGCCGCCGGAACTATTCACCACCGCGTACGCCAACCCGGTGGGCGGCAGCCCCGAGAATGTGCGTGCCAATCTGCGCGAAGCGATGCGGCTCCTCAAGGAGGCAGGTTACGAAATCCGCAGCCAGAAACTGGTCAACGCGAAGACCGGCGAGCCCTTCAGCTTCGAGATTCTCACCGAGGAGCCGAGCATCGAGCGAATCATCTTGTTCTACAAGCCTTCGCTCGAACGGCTTGGCATGACGGTGAACGTGCGCACGGTCGATGATCCGCAATACGAGAACCGGCTGCGCAACTGGGATTTCGACATGATCGTCGCGTCCTGGCCGGAATCGCTCTCCCCCGGCAACGAGCAGCGCGATTACTGGAGCTCGCAGGCCGCCGACACGGCGGGCTCGCGCAACTATGTCGGCATCAAAAATCCGGCGGTCGACGCGCTGATCGAGCGGGTGATCTTCGCCAAGGATCGCGCCGAGCTCGTCGCCGCCACCAGGGCGCTCGACCGCGTGCTCTTGTGGAATTTTTACGTCGTGCCGCAGTTTACCTCCGATAAGAGCCGCAGCGCGCGCTGGGACCGTTTCAACCGGCAGGATCCCCTGCCCAAATACGGCGCATCAGCCTTCCCGACCGTATGGTGGTGGGACGCCGAAAAGGCCGCGAAGATAGGGACACGCTCATGACCTACATCCGCAATGTGACGCGTCGCGACACGCTGGCGCTTGGTGCCGGCGCGCTGGCGGCGAGCCTCGCCGCTCCGGCCTCGGCGGAGGAGGAACCCGAGCGTCACGGCATGTCGTCCTTCGGCGAGCTCAAATATCCGGCGAACTTCAAGCATTTCGACTATATCAACGTGAATGCGCCCAAGGGCGGCATCTTCTCGCAGGTCGGGTCGAACCGGGTCTTCAATCAAAACTTTCTCACCTTCAATTCGCTCAACATTTTCATCCTCAAGGGCGACGGCGCGCAGGGCATGGAGCTCACCTTCGCCGGTCTGATGGCACGCGCCGCCGACGAACCGGATGCCCTCTACGGGCTTGCCGCACGCGCCGTACGCATTTCCGCCGATGGCTTGACCTACCGGTTCCTGATGCGGCCCGGCATCACCTTCCACGACGGCAGCCCGCTCACCGCCCACGACGCCGCCTTCTCGCTCAAAATCCTCAAGGAGAAAGGTCACCCGATTGCGCAGCAATTGCTGCGCGATGTCCGCGACGCCGAGGCCCCCGACGCCGCTACCGTGCTCATCCACTTTGCGCCGAACCGCGCGCGTGACGTCCCGCTGTTTGCGGCCTCGCTGCCGATTTTTTCTCGCGATTACTATTCCAAGCATCCCTTCGACGAGACCACGCTCGAGCCGCCGCTCGGCAGCGGACCCTACCAGGTCGGCCGTTTCGAGACCGGCCGCTTCATCGAATACGATCGGGTCAAAAACTGGTGGGGTGCCGATCTGCCGGTCGGGCGCGGGCAGAACAATTTCGACGTGGTGCGCTACGAGTTCTATCGCGATCGCGACGTCGCCTTCGAGGGATTCACCAGCAAGACCTATCTCTTCCGCGAGGAGTTCACCTCGCGTATCTGGGCCACGCGCTACGACTTTCCGGCGATCCGCGAAGGCCGCGTCAAGCGCGACGTCCTCGCCGACGATACGCCCTCGGGCGCGCAAGGCTGGTTCTTCAACACGCGCCGGGAAAAGCTCAAGGACCGGCGGCTGCGCGAAGCCTTCATCTACGCGTTCGATTTCGAATGGACCAACAAGAACCTGATGTACGACAGCTACAAGCGCACCCATTCGGTGTTCCAGAACTCCGACATGATGGCGGCGGGCAAGCCCTCGCGCGAGGAGCTGGCGCTGCTCGAGCCGTTCCGCGGCAAGGTTCCCGACGAGGTCTTCGGCGAGCCGTTCGTGGCGCCGGTCTCCGACGCCTCGGGGCAGGACCGCACCATGTTGCGCCACGCGAGCCAGCTGCTCCAGGAGGCGGGCTTCCTCGTCAAGGACGGCAAGCGGGTGACGCCGCAGGGCGAGCAGATCAGCGTCGAGTTCCTGCTCGACGAGCCCTCGTTCCAGCCGCATCACATGCCGTTCGTCAAGAATCTCGGCACGCTGGGCATCGAGGCGAACCTGCGCATCGTCGACCCCGTGCAATATCGCAAGCGCCTCGACGATTTCGACTTCGACCTCACGGTGCAGCGGTTTGGCTTTTCGGCCACGCCCGGCGATTCGCTGCGCACCTTCTTTTCCTCGCAGTCCGCTGCCATGCGCGGCTCGCAAAATCTCGCCGGCATGTCCGATCCGGTCATCGACGCATTGATCGAGAAGATCATCGCCGCCGACACGCGTGCCAACTTGACGACGGCCTGCCGCGCGCTCGACCGGGTGATCCGCTCGGGCCGCTACTGGGTGCCGCACTGGTACAAGCCCGCCCACTGGCTCGCCTATTGGGACGTGTTCACCCGCCCCGCGACGAAACCGCGCTACGCGCGCGGCGCGCCCGAGACCTGGTGGTATGATCGCGACAAGGCGGCAAAGCTCGAGCGCGGATAGTCTCGACAG
>DATFQX010000206.1:0-5466 GCA_035263865.1 Xanthobacteraceae bacterium | reverse complement strand
AGCATGTCGGCGGTGGCAGTCTGCTGTTGCAGCGATTCGGTGAGCTCGCGCGTGCGTGCCTGCACGTCGTCGAACAGCCGCACGTTCTCGATCGCGATCGCCGCCTGGTCCGCGAAGGTACTGACTAGCTCGATCTGCCTGTCGGTGAATGGCCGCACCTCCTGGCGATAGATGACGATGGCGCCGACCAGCTTATTTTCCTTGAGCATTGGCACCGCCAGACCCGTCCGAGCCCCGGCTCCATCCACTGTCGCGACGCGCAGCGGATCGCGATCGAGATAGACCTGTTCGGCTTTCAAGTCGGCAACGTGGACCACCCGCTTGGTACTCGCGAGACGGCCAAGGCCTGTCGCTGCACTAGCGGAGAATGGGCCACGGTTTAAGAAGTCGGTCAGTATGGACGGAGCCGCATGCACTGCGGCGACGCGGAAGCGCTCGCCATCATAGATAAGCAAGTGACCGAATTTTGCCTCACAGAGGCGGCGCGCATTGGTCAGAATAGCCTCAAAAACGGGCTTAAGGTGGCCTGGCGAACTGGTGATCGCGCGGAGTACCTCGGAGGTAGCGGTCTGTCGCTCCAGTGCCTCGGCAAGGTGCTCCCGAGCCTCGGCAAGTTCGTGCCTGTATTTTTCGAGCTGCTGCTCCAGATCGGCACGCGACTTACGCATCCGACGAACGCGCTTTCTCGACATCGTTATTCGATCATTCGCGTCAGTTGCGTGCTGGCCGCGATACGTTCGCTTAGCCATCGACATCGGCCGATCTCGCGCGTCGTGCCTGCGCTATCGGCAGACGTGACGCCGCTCGAGCTCAATCCGTAATGGCGGCGACAAATCGTACTGATGCCGTGCAAGATACTCGGCGGTTTCGTCCGCAGCCGTTCGCGGGGGTCCCTCGATTACCATATCGATGATCTCACGCCAGACTGATCGCTTGCGTCCAATCATGGCCGGCGCCACCGCAAATTGCGTGACCGACACGTTCATGGCACATCTCCGTGTTGCTGCCTGCCGTCCTTACGCTCGACTGTGCCGCCATTCACGGACTTAAGTCCTTGGGACAGATCTGAATTGTTCTGAATTGCGCTGAAGCCGTCGGCGGCAGGATCCATCTCTTTGAAATCCCGAACGTATTAAGACCTGGCCGGTGCGGGCAGGGGTATCACCAGCGGCCACGAGCAGTTTGTCGGGGTACCGTGAGGCCGAGCATCCTGGCCGTCTGGCGTTTGATGACCAGCTCGTCAATGCCTCGACCGGAAGGTCGGCGGGAACCTCGGCCTCGGGGCGGTAGCCGCGGTCTATCCGCCAGTTCGAAGGCCGCCCAGCCCGATTCAGAACAATTCAGATCTAGCCCAAGGACCTTTCAGACTATCTGGAGGATGCTTCCGTGGAGGTGGGGGCTCAGATGGAGGAGAAAAAACAAAAAGATTGACACTCCCCCCAACGCGCAGACGTGAGGATGGGACCATGTTAACCAGCGATGGAGTACAAAAGCGAAATGCCTTTGCCGTTTGTGCTGCATTTCGCATCGAGGGCCTCGAAGCCTCTCTGGATCGTGCTCGCGAGATTGCATTCCAGGAAGAGCTGGACGCCGTAGGGCACCACATTGAAGAAGCGCAAGGATACCTGGCTCAAATTCGGGTTCTGCATCAAGAAGCCCTAGATGAGTTCAGTAGAGCGCAGGGAGAATAATCCTGTTGGCGGTCCGCTGATCACTGTGCCTAGCTCTGCGCAATGCCACCGTGTCGTTCGGGATTACGCGGGCACTCGTCGATGCGACCTGCGTCAGGCGGGCAAATTCTCGAGTGGCGCCATCCTCGCGCAGGAACCGCAGCAACCGCTCTTCCTCGACGTCGGACATCAGTTCTTCCTCTTACACGAACGACGAAATGTAGGGCCTCTACGGTTCGTCATACTGTGCCAGATAACTCGCCGGCGACCTGATTGCATTCACTCTCTGCCGATCGTTCGCTTTCTTGCTGCTAACCGGCTGCGGCGGCGGAATTCAGCGGAGGCTGCGGCAATGCATAGGCCTTGGTCATTGCAGTGCCGGCAGCGCATACAGCCTCACCTGTCCTGCTTAGTAAGCAGTGACTTCGTCCGACCGTCGGCGGCATCGCCGACTGCTGCGCGCGCGCCGCGAGCGGCCAAGCCGCTGCGCCGCCGAGCGTGGCTAAGAATTTTCGTCGTTCGATGTGCGCTGCCATGCGACCCTCCGGTTGGGGGTCATTCATGCAATGCCAAATCGCCGTGTTGAGCGTGGCGGCTGCGGCGAGTGGCTTGCGATAATAACCATGTGGAGTGAGCTTCGATTAAGGACCTTCGGAAGTTATACACGGGAGAGCCATTGCGCGGCGGCGTGAGATTTCAGGTTTAGTGCGTGTAGGGTTGATCCTCTGATTTCTGTCGATCCTTCCCCCCGGGGCGCACAGCGGTCGACGAGGTGCTCGCCAAACCTCCCGCAGGTCGAACCCTGGGATTGTTTATTGCCGAATATTAATTCAGCCGCCACTTCGCGGTGAGGCGGTCGTGCCGCCTGCGGAACTCGCAAGCCCGCTGTGTGCTGAACATTCCGTTCAGGCACGGTTCAGAGCATTTCGGCTTTAAGAGTTGGGGGTGAAAGAAAGAATGTGTCATGCGGCTCATCTCTAACTTCCTCGCCATCATCGGTCTGCTGGTCGCATTCACCGTCGGAGTCGCTCCAAGCTCCGCCCGCGCGGAGCAGCGGATTGCGTTGGTCCTAGGCAATGCGGCCTATGAAACCGGAGCGCTTAAAACTCCTGCCAACGACGCAGGTTTGATCGCGCAGACGCTGGAAGCGGCAGGCTTTGAGGTCATCGGCGCCCGCGATCTCGACAACGATGCGTTGCGGCGAGCGTTTCGCGATTTTGTCGATAAAGCCGCCGCAGTGGGACCGGATGGCGTCGCAGTCCTTTATCTCGGCGGTTATGGACTGCAGCTTGAGGGCGAAAACTACTTTGTGCCCGTAGACGCACGCATCGAGCGCGCCTCAGATATCCCCGTCCATGCGGTTCGGCTTTCAGACTACACGCGCTCCCTTGCCGCGCTGAAGCTCAAAGCTTCCATCGTCGTTCTCGACCTCGCGCGCAATCATCCGTTCGCGCCCAACGAGCCTCTGGCAGGCGGCCTGGCTTTGGTCGAACCCGAGCCGGGAATGTTAATCGCATTCAATGCGGCGCCCGGAACGATTGCTCCTGCGGCTGAAGGCGCTTACGGGCCCTACGCTAAAGCGCTAGCGGAGATGATGCGCGAGGGCGGTCTGCCGCTCAATGAGCTATTCGACCATGTGCGACTGCGGGTGAGCGACGCGACCCAAGGCGCGCAGGTGCCGTGGCATGCCTCCAATGTGGTGGCCTCGTTTGTCTTCTTCGAGCGCACGGCCGATGCCCCGCCTTCCGTTGCCGCAAACGAGGTGAACCCAGCACTCCGCTCACGGCAGATCCGGGATCTCGGTGCGCAGGAGGCATATATCGCAGCGTTGGAACGCGACGCGCTGCCGGATTATTTCGAGTTTCTTGACAGTTACGCGACTGATCCCCTCGCGAATAGGGTGCGGGCCATTGTCGCCGCACGACGAGAGGCCTTGATCTGGCGGCGCACGCGCTGGCTCGATACGCCAGCAGCGTATTGGTCGTACCTGCGGCTCTACTCCGATGGTCTCCACGCAAGCGATTGCTATCGCCGGCTTGCGTTTTCGCACGCTTCGCTGGAAGCGTCGCCGGATTTCAGTCCCGTCGATTACGACGTTCCGCCACCGACACCCGAGGAAACGATCTACATCCAGCATCGGGTAATCTTTTTTGGCAATCCCGCCTACGACCTTCCGCCGCCGCCGGCCATTCCAGCAGCTTTTCTGCCACCGCTTTCCCCGGAATTCGTTGACCTGCCGCCTCCAGAACCCCCACAGGAACTCTTCGTGCTGCCGACACCTGTTTACACGCCGCTTCCGGCTTGGGTCCGTCCACCGGACTATGTGCAGGCGCCGCCGGCCAATAACGTGATCTTCGCTAACGTCCACAACAAGGTTGTAATCGATAGGGCGGCGAAGACCTTTACAGTTACAGAGCGCGGCGGACACACGCGCATGCTGCAGGCGCCCCGCGCGGCGTTCCAGAACGATGAGCAGAGACCTCTCGGGGAGCACGCCGGTGCACCTCGGCAGCTGCCCGCGTCGGATGCATACGTTGGACCGGCACTACCCCCTTCGGTCGCCCAGCTGGCGGCGAGGACGAACGATGCGCGACTCGACCGGGCACAGCGCGAACAGCGCCCTCTGCCGCTTCCCGGCGCAAGGGAGCCACGGCTGCCCGGAGCGCTAGGCGGATCCACCGCGGCTACGCGGCAACTTCCACCTCCACCAGCGCAGCCGCAACCAAAGTCCTCGTTCTGGACGGATAGACCTCAGCGTCAAGTCGATGAGGTTGCGCGTGGAAGTCCGCAACAACGGACGCAGCCATTGACCGGACCCGGAGAGCCACTGCCGAAAGCCGTGCCGGCCCCGGCCGTGCCTCGGAGTGCGACCGGGACGACCCCGCCGGTTCCGGCACCGCAGGGTGAACCGGGACAGGGTCTAAGGGGAGGAAGGCCGCAACCTCCTGCGCCCGGCACTCCGCCTGCTGCATTCCCGCGACCAGCGCCCTCCGCTCGAGCCGGACAGACAGTGCCGGAGGCAAAACCGCAGGTGCCCCCAGCGGCTGCCTTACGCCCGCAAGGTCCCACATACCCTGCCCAGGTACCACCAAAAGTCGTGCCGCCGTCCGCGACCGCTCCAACTGGGCTGCCGCAGCAACAGCTTGATCGACAACGTGCGCAACGAGAGCAAGCCGCAGCGGCGGCTCGTCAGCAGCAGCAAGCAGCGGAAGCCGCGCGCCAAGTGAAAATTGGCCTCATTCCGCTTTGATGTTCGCCGCCTTTATGATCGGCCACCATTTTTCGATCTCGGCTGTCTGATACGCGGCGAGCGCCTCCGGTGTCTGCTGCTCGGGCGGCGGCAGTTCCTGACCCATGTCGACGTAGCGCTGCTTGACGGTCGCGTCAGCGAGCGCTGCACGCACCGCGCGGTTGAGCTTCGAGACGACGTCGGCGGGCGTACCCGTGGGCAACCAGAGGCCGTGCCAGAAACCCATGACCAGACCGGGTATGCCCATTTCCTCAAAGGTTGGCACCTCCGGCGCCGCGAACCAGCGCGCCTTGGCCATCACGACATAAGGCTTGATCTGGCCGTTGCGCACCCACGGCAAGGAGTTCCCCGCAAAGTCGCACATGAAGTCGACTTGACCGGCGACTAGGTCTTGCATCGCCGGCGCGCCGCCGCGATATGGCACGAACTGGAACTTGGTGCCGGTCGCGTTCTGGATGTAGATGCCGCACATGTGCGAGCCGCTGCCGACGCCGACCGTTGCGGCAGTGGCCTTGTCGGGATTGGCCTTGAGCCAGGCGATGAACT
>DATFQX010000205.1:0-3028 GCA_035263865.1 Xanthobacteraceae bacterium | reverse complement strand
GACACATCCTCCACGCCCGGGCGATAGCGGAAAGCCGTGGACGCGAATCATGCAAGTTGCAGCAGCGGCCTTCGCAACTTTGGTTTTGACATTAGGCGTGGTCGTCCGTTGATCTGCCCCCGGGATTTCGGACCGGCGATTACGTGAGAGACTGGCTCCCGATTCGGAGGGAGCAATGCGCAAAGCGCGTTTCACGGAAGAGCAGATGGTCGCGATCATCCGGGAGGCGGATCGCGAGCCGGTGTCGGCGGTTGCCAAGCGGCACGGTATCAGCGAGCAGACGATCTACACATGGCGCAAGCGCTTCGGGGCTTTTCAGGCGAATGATGTGCGCCGCCTAAAGCAGCTCGAAGCGGAGAATGCGCGGCTGAAGAAGCTGGTCGCCGAGCGTGATCTCGAGATCGAGGTCATGAAGGAAGTCGCGGCAAAAAACTGGTGAGCGTGCCGGCTCGTCGGCGTCAAGTTGCGTATGGCCGGGAGCGTGGGCTCTCGGTGCGACGAGCCTGCACGCTGTTTTCGGTGGCACGATCGGCGTTGAGCTACCGCGGCCACAAAGCGGCGAAGGACATGCCGGTGGTCGAGCGGATGAAGGAGCTGTCGGCACAGTATCCGCGCTACGGCTACCGCCGCATCCGCATCTTTCTCGGCCGCGACGGCTATCACATGAGCCCCGGCCGAGCCTATCGCCTGTGGCAAGCGGCGGGCCTACAGCTGCCGCGGAAGCGGCCGCGCAAGCGCGTCGCAGCCGTTCGGCCACGGCCGCAAGCGCCACGCGGGCCGAACCAAGTCTGGTCCTACGACTTCGTGTTCGATCATTGCGCCAACGGCCAACAGCTCAAGTGTCTTACCGTGACGGACGAGTTTACCAAGGAGGGCCTAGCGATCGACGTGGACGGCCGCATCCGTTCGCCACGCGTGATCGAGCTGCTATCGCGCCTGGTGAGCGAACGCGGCGCGCCGACGTTCCTGCGCAGCGACAACGGACCGGAGTTCGTATCCAAAGCGCTGTTGTCCTGGATCGTCGCGCAAGGCATCGGCACGGCGTTGATCGAGCCCGGCAAGCCTTGGCAGAATGGCGTCACGGAGAGTTTCAATGGCAAGTTCCGCGACGAGTGTCTGAGCCTCGAATGGTTTCGCTCGCGTGCCGAAGCCACGGTGATCATCGAAGCGTGGCGGCGTCACTACAACGACGTGCGTCCGCATTCGAGCCTCGGCTATCTCACGCCGAAAGAGTTTGTGGCTCAACTGCCAAACGCAGCGTCCCGTCATGCAACGGGCCAGGTCGCTGCGGTGTGTGGGCCTTCGCGCCCTGGCCCGTTGCACAACCCGCTCTGCAAGGAGCACATACAGGAGGTAAGGGACGCCGTCTCAAGCTAGCCGTGGTCCGAAGAATCTGGGCAGGTCACGGGCTTGTCGAGAAGAATTATGTATTTGGCAAGATTCACTTTTCAGCATGCGGAGGGCTGAGATGGGTCTGCCAAAATCGAGTGACGCGGCATCGCGGTTTTCGGCGTATGTCGATGGTCTGACGAACGTGATCGGGCACGCCGGCCGGGCCAAACCGCTTCGCGATTATTGCACGGGACTGATGATGCCCTGCGAGCGTAAGAGCGTCGAGCCGATGGCGGCCATGACGGCTCCCGAACGGACAGCAGCGCAACATCAGTCGTTGTTGCATTTTGTTGGTGAAGGCGACTGGCGTGACGAGAAGGTCTTGGCCAAGGTCCGCGAGATGGTCATGCCGGCGATCGAGCGCCACGGGCCGATCGAAGCTTGGATCATCGATGACACGGGATTCCCCAAGAAGGGGCGGCATTCGGTCGGGGTTGCGCGGCAATATTGCGGCGAGCTCGGCAAACAAGACAATTGTCAGATCGCTGTGACACTTTCGATTGCCAATCATCACGCGAGCTTGCCGGTGGCCTATCGCCTCTATCTGCCGAAGGAATGGACGACGGACCGTCCGCGTCGGCGCAAAGCCGGTGTGCCCAAGGACATCACCTTCAAAACCAAGCCGGCCATCGCTCTTGAGCAATTGCGCTGGGCCTGTGCAGAGGACTTGTCGCGTGGCGTGGTGTTGATGGACGCCGGCTATGGCACGGACACAGATCTGCGCACGAGCATCACAGCGCTCGGTTTGAGCTATGTGGCCGGCATCCAGCCGCAAACGTCGGTATGGGCACCTGGTACTGGGCCGCGCCCACCAAAGGGCTGGTCGGGGCAGGGGCGACCTCCAAAGTTGCTGCGGCGTGATGGCAGGCACCAACCGATCTCGGTTAAGAAGCTTGCTCTTGGCCTGCCAATGCGCGCTTGGCGCAAGATCACATGGCGGGAAGGCACGGCTGAGCCGTTGTCTTCGCGCTTCGCCCGAGTGCGGGTTCGCGCGGCGCATCGAGATTACTGGCTCCCTGAGACCCGGCCGGAGGAGTGGCTGTTGATCGAGTGGCCGGAGGGCGAGGAGGCACCGACCAAATACTGGTTCTCGACGCTTCCAACGGATATTGCCTTCCATCAGCTCGTTGACACCGCCAAGCTGCGCTGGCGCATTGAGCGCGACTATCATGAACTCAAACAGGAGATTGGCCTCGGCCACTTTGAAGGGCGGGGTTGGCGCGGCTTCCACCATCACGCAACACTGTGCATCGCGGCCTATGGATTTCTGGTCTCCGAGCGGGAGACGATTCCCCCCTCGGAAACAGCTTCCGCCAGGCTTTTCAAAGAAATTACAATTCCCGAAACTTATCGCCCGAGGGGTTCCGCCATTGCGGCCTGAACGACACGTTCCAAATTCGATCGCAACTGTCCGGCGGAGGTTAAGCGTCGCTCTCGTGGCAACGCTGTCGCGCTGTCCTTGCTGCGTTGAGCCGATTGCAGCTCAAAGCAGGCATCGAAAATTGTGACGCAGTAAGACTAGGGGAGAGCCGTCGATGAAAAAGATCGGAATATTCCTCGTGTTCTTGCCTGCGGCGATGGTGGTGGCGGGCTTGTTCGGCATCATACACGACGAGATCAGCTATTCAGTTTCGAA
>DATFQX010000204.1:0-95010 GCA_035263865.1 Xanthobacteraceae bacterium | reverse complement strand
AGCGAGGAGATGACCGGCGCAAATATGAGCGCGCATCTCGCGCGGCACGGCGTCCCGGCCAGCATCAAACGCATGGCGAAGGGCGACATTGGAATCGAAGATGTCCTGCTGTCCTACGCGGCCGATAGTGGGGCGGATCTCATGGTGATGGGCGGCTACGGACATTCCCGTCTACGTGAGTTCATTCTTGGCGGCGTGACGCGGGGGATTCTTGCCTCCATGACGGTGCCAGTGCTGATGTCGCACTGAGCGCCGGGCAACCTTTTGAGTTCACATTCGTTTCCGCGGCGAGGAACTTCGCTTTCCGAGCCGCGTTATCTGGCCACTTTCCTCGGTGCTTTTTTGTCCCTTCGCGTGTCAACCGTTGCTGGATCTGCTCGGTGGCTAGCTCAATGGATTACGCCCTCGCAACAAGGCCGCAGACGCCAGGTCTACGAATGGCCGGCGCATTCACGTTCGGAATCGAGGAGGAGTATTTCCTAGTCGACGCCGAGACGAAGTCGCTTGTCCGCAAGATGCCGCAGGCCTTCTTGGAGGCTGCCAAGGCAGCTGCCAACGGCCGCATCTCGCCGGAGTTCCTGCAGCCGCAGATCGAGGTGATCTCCTCGCCCCACGACAACATGGCGGACGCGCGCGCCGAGCTGCGGGAGCTGCGTCGAACAATCGCCGCGGTAGCCGGCGAACACGGCCTCGCCATCCTCGCCGCTGGTACCCATCCCACCGGCACCTGGCGCAAGGCCCGGCAGACGGAGAAAGAGCGCTACGACAACGTCATGCATGACCTGCAGATGATCGGGCAGCGCGACCTGCTTTGTGGGCTACACGTGCATGTCGAGTTACCCGATCCAGACGATCGGGTCGACCTGATGTATCGAATGCTGCCCTATCTGCCGCTATTCCTTGCGCTGTCGACTTCCTCGCCGTTCTGGCAATCGCGATGTACCGGCCTGAAAGGCTATCGGCTCGCCGCTTACGACGAGCTGCCGCGCACCGGCGTGCCGGAGCTGTTCCACAACCGGGACGAGTTCGACGCCTATGTGGCGGCGCTGGTGCAGGCCGGTGTGATCGAGGATTCGAGCTACATCTGGTGGGCGATTCGCCCATCGCTCCTCAACCCAACGCTGGAATTGCGCGCGCCCGATTCCTGCACGCTGGTGGAGGATTCGATCGCCATCGCCGCGCTTTATCGCACGCTTGTCCGTCACCTCTATGTCAACCACTGGCGCAATTCCGATCTCGACGCCGTCGCCCGCGCCATCGTCGTCGAGAACAAATGGCAGGCGCAGCGACATGGGGTGCATGCCATCTTTGCGGCCGAGGATGGCGCATTGACCGTCGCGGAGATGCTCGAACGGGTGATCTGCGACACCGCGGCGGACGCGGACGCGTTGGGCTGCTCCGCCGAGATCAACCGCTGTCGCACCATCGTCAGTTCCGGCACCTCCGCCGACGCGCAGCTTGCACTATTCACGGCGCACCAGCGAAGTGGAAGCCGTGGCGCAGCCCTACGCGCAGTCACCGATTGGATCGCAGCCGCAACGCTGCATTAGTATCTGAAATGCCCGCCTGCACCGCGAGCCAGGGACGGTTCCGATAGGACCGGTCGGCCACGCTAGGAGCCGCCGGTTGGCTCGGGAAGCTCGGTCTGTACGACCAGGCCCCGCGCGCGTGCGTCGATGACACCGAGCGCGCGCAAAGCAAAGAGGGTAAGCATCTGAACGCGCGCGCGCGCCTGGCCAGGATCCGCGGGGACAGGCGGCGCACGGGTGCCGATCAAACCCTCGATCAGTGCGCCGAGGAGCGCCGGTGCCGCCAGCGCGGCGTCCTGGTCAGGGAGGCGGCCGGTTTCGAGAGCCCTCCGGATAAGTTTTTCAAATTCGCTGGCAAGCGCGTGGCGGTAGCGCAGGCGCGCGCGGTCGACGTCGGATTCGACCGGCTCGCAGAACAGCGCAATGGCAAGCCGCCGCTGCGCAAGCGCGCGCGCCGCAAAGGCGGTGATCACGGCTGCTAAGGCCGAGAGCGGGCCGGGCGCCGCCTTAGCGGCCGCCTCGAGCGCGGCCATCTCCTGCTCAGCGAGTGCGGCGACGAGGGCCGCGACGAGGTCGGCTTTAGAGGGAAAATAGCGATAAACCGTACCGGTGGCGATGCCGGCGCGTTCCGCAACTGGCGCGATCTGTAGCGCCACCATGCCGCCGTCCGTTGCGATTTCGCGGGCTGCCGCCATGATCGCCTCATGGCGGGCGGCGAGTCTGCGGACCACGTTTTCCGTTCGGCGGTACGGCATTGCGAATCTCCGCCGCAACGAATGAAGGATGATTCATGCCGAGGCAACTGTCGCGCTGCACCAACCCGGGCAGGCAGGGCCACAGGAGAATCGGAATGGGCCGAGATTATTGGTCGGCCTGTGCTTTCTCGCGCGTCGCCGTGAGCGACGTGGTCGGTGTGAGAGCCTCGGGATCGACCTTGAGGTGCAGGATCGCCGGCTTGCCTGATTTTTGCGCTGCTTCGAATGCAGAAAAGAAGTCCGCAGTCCTCACCACCGTCGCGCCGTAGCCGCCGAAGGCGCGGGCATAGGCGGCAAAGTCCGGGTTCTTGAGGCCGGTCGCCACCACCCGTCCGGGATAATGACGCTCCTGGTGCATGCGGATGGTGCCGTACATGCCGTTGTCAACGACAATGACGATCACCGGCAGATCGTATTGGACCGCGGTCGCGAATTCCTGGCCGGTCATCAGGAAATCGCCGTCGCCGGCAAAGGCGATGACTGCTCGCTCCGGCGCCAAACGCTTCATTCCGATCGCCGCAGGGACACCATAGCCCATCGAGCCCGAGATCGGCGCGAGTTGCGTTCCATAGCCCCGGTAGCGCGCGTAGCGGTGCACCCAAATGGAGAAATTACCGGCGCCGTTGCAGATCACCGCATCGGCGGGAAGCTTTTCGCGCAGGCCCACGATGATCTCGCCGAGGTTGACCGGTCCAGGAACCGCGGTAGGCTTGTCGGTCCAGGCGAGGAAGTCGGCGTGCGCAGTCGGTGCCTTCTTGCGCCACCTGAGCTCGTTTGGCGGCTCGAGTCCTTCCAATGCGGCTGCGAAGGCGGTCGGCGTGGCGTTTATCGCCAGATGTGGCCGGTACACCCGGCCAAGTTCTTCGATACCCGGAAAGACGTGCACGAGGGTTTGGCGCGGCGCCGGAATCTCGAGAAGGGTGTAACCCTGCGAGGGCATTTCGCCCAGCCGGCCGCCAACAAGCAGAATGAGATCGGCACCCTTTATGCGCGCGAGAAGCTTGGGATTTGGTCCGATGCCGAGGTCGCCCGCGTAACAGGGATGCGCGGGGTCGATGAGGTGGGCGCGGCGGAACGTGGTTGCCACCGGCAGCGCAAAACGGTCTGCGAAGCGGGCAACCGCAGCGCACGCGGAGAGCGACCAACGGCTGCCACCCAGCAGCATGATTGGTCGCTCAGCCGCCGCCAGAAGCTTCTGTAGCCGGATCATGTCACTCGCGCCGGGCCAGATCTCGACCGGCTCGAAGGTGGGCGCGTCGGCGACGGCGAGGCGCTCGACCAGCATGTCCTCGGGCAATGCGATTACGACCGGCCCCGGCCGGCCGCCGGCGGCGACGTAGAAGGCGCGCGAAATAAGCTCGGGGATGCGGGCAGGATCGTCGATCTCGGTCGTCCACTTGGCGATCGATCCGAACACCGCACGGTAATCGAGTTCCTGGAAGGCCTCGCGCTCGCGCATCTCGCGCCCAATCTGCCCGACAAACAAAATGAGCGGCGTCGAATCCTGTCGCGCAATGTGCAGTCCCGCCGCCGCATTGGTAGCGCCGGGACCGCGCGTGACGAAGCAGATGCCCGGCCGCCCCGTTGCCTTGCCGCAGGCTTCCGCCATGATCGCGGCGCTACTCTCGTGACGGCAAGCCGTAATCGCGATATCGCGGTCGTAAAATGCATCGAGCGCCGCGATATAGCTCTCGCCGGGTACGCAGAATACGTGCTTCGCCCCGTGCACGACCAGTTGGTCGATCAGAACTTCAGCGGCCGTCCTCGTAGCCTCATTGGCGCGCATCACGCGTCTCCCATAGCCCTGCCGCTCGTTTTACACCATGCAGCAAGCGCGCAACGCGGGCAAATCGCGGGAGCTGACGGCAGCAACCATAGAGCCAACGGTGACCCGGCGCACGCCGCCTCACGTTGCGCGGGCGAGGTTGAGCCGGATGCGCTTGAGCACGTGCGGCAATTGCGTCATGACGGACCTCGGTCGGGGCGGGGCGATGAGAAACAGCATAGCATGATGAACAATTCGACTGTGTCGAGGTTGACACGGCTCGACGCGAGACCATGCCAACGCGAAGTCGACGATGGCGCAAGGGGACGCCGAGCATGAATGAGGGCCAATGTCAGCAGGAGGTCTTTGCGTTCCTCGCCGACGCCGCAACCCATGGCGGCGGCGCGGTCCAGCGCGTCGATACCCACGCGGCCTCGGTGTTTCTCGCCGGCGAGCGTGCCTTCAAAATCAAGCGCGCGGTACGCTTTCCCTTCCTGGACTATTCGACCCTCGCCAAACGTAAAGCCGCCTGCGAGGCCGAGCTTGCGATCAATCGCAAGGTCGCGCACGACATCTATCGCCGCGTGGTGGCGATCACGCGCGAGAACGACGGGCGGCTCAAGCTCGATGGCGCGGGCACGCCGGTCGAATGGGCGCTCGAAATGCACCGTTTCGATGAGAATGCGACGCTCGACCGGCTGGCGCAGGCGGGCAAAATCGATGCGATGCTCGCGGATGCCCTCGGCCGCGCGGTGGCGACGCTTCACGCCCGCGCCAGCGCGGTCGAAGCTGAGCCGTGGATCACCGCCCTCGCCGATTATATCGAACAAAACGACGCCGCATTGTGCGAGCGTCCCGATCTCTTCCCGTCGGCGGAGGTTGAGGCGCTGGCGAAGCGGAGCCACGCCGCCCATGCCGGCCTTCGCCCGCTCCTCGTCGCACGCGGAGACCGAGGCCTGATTCGGCGCCTCCATGGCGACCTGCATCTCGGCAACATCGTCCTTCTCGATGGACGGCCGGTGCCATTCGACGCCATCGAGTTCAGCCCGCTCATCGCGTCGGGCGATGTGTTGTACGATCTCGCCTTCCTGCTCATGGATCTGGTCGAGCGCAGGCTCAATCCCTCGGCCAACAGAGTCTTCAATCGTTACCTCGTCGAGACCAAGCGCATCGAAGATCTCGATGCGCTCGCAAGTCTCCCGCTGTTCCTGTCCATGCGCGCCGCGATCCGCGCCAAGGTGACGGCCGCGCGACTTGAGCATGCTGCATCCGATCAGACAGCCGCGATCACGCAGAGCGCGCGCGCGTATTTCGATTTCGCGCGACGGTTCATTGAACCGAAGTCGCCTCGTCTGGTCGCGGTCGGAGGGCTCTCCGGCACGGGCAAAACGGCGCTCGCTTACGCGCTGGCGCCGGAACTTGCGCCGGCGCCAGGCGCGGTGGTGTTGCGCTCCGACGTCGAGCGCAAGACGCTGTTCGGCAAGCACGAGCACGACAAGTTGCCGCAGGATGCCTATTCGCCGGCGGTGACGGCGAGGGTCTACGCCGCCATCATTGACAAGGCGCGCCGCGCGGTCGCAGCCGGCCACTCCGCGATCCTCGACGCGGTGTTCGCGACGCCGCAGGAACGCGCTGCGGCGGTGGCATCCGCCGAAATCCTCGGCGTGTCCTTCCATGGGCTTTTCCTCGAGGCCGACCTCGGCAAGCGCATTGCCCGCCTCGCGAGGCGCAGCCGCGATGCCTCCGACGCCGATGCCGTCGTCGCCCGGCGCCAAGAGGGTTACGATCTTGGTGCCCTGAACTGGACGCGGATCGATGCATCCAACACCCCGGAGGAGACCCTTGCCGGAGTGCGGAGGGCGATGACCCAATGAGAATCGGCGGCAGCGCATGGCGCCAGACGATCTCAACCGGCTACGTGACCGAAATCGCCAAGGAAGGGCGCTCTTCTGCCGTCGGCCTTTACGTGACCTCGTTCTATGCGGGCGGCAGCATGGGCGCGTTTCTGCCGGGGCTGGCCTGGGACTGGGACGGATGGCCAGCAACGATCGCCATGGTATTGGCCATGCTGGCGGCGATGGCGCTAATTGCAACGCTCGCGTATCGACGCGGGACGCCTTAGGGTTTGACTTTCATCAGCTCCAGGGGAAAGCGAATGACTGTACCGACCCGAACCCATCTCGATTTTCTGCAATCGATCGATACCCCCACGGTTTGCAACCTGATCGAGATCGTTGCGCCGAAGCGCCGCGGTTTTGGCTACACGGTCAAACACCTACATTGCCCGTTTCCCGAGCTCCCGCCGATTGTCGGCTTCGCCAAAACAGTGACGTTCAAAGCGAAGGACGCGGTGCCGCTCGGACAGGGCAGCTATATGCAGAAGCGGTTCGATTACCTCGATTATGTCGCAGGTCCGCCGCAGCCCAGCATCATGGTGATGGAGGACCTCGATGGCGAGCACGTCGGCTATGGCGCATTCTGGGGCGAGGTGCAGTCGAACGTGCACAAGGCGCTCGGTTGTCTCGGCGTGGTCACTAACGGATCGGTGCGCGACATTCCGATGATCGCGCCGGGCTTCCAGATGCTGGCCGGCTCGATCGTTCCTTCCCACGCCTATGTCCACGTCGTCGACTTCGGAGTCGACGTGACTGTGCACGGGATGGCGGCCAAGAGCGGCGATCTCATCCACGCGGATCGCCATGGCGCGGTGGTCGTTCCAACCGACAAGATCGAGTCCATGCAAGCGGCGCTCAACGGGGTTGCCGCGCGCGAAGCAAAAATCATTGCGGCCGCCAAAGCCGGAGGGGACGTGGCCGCGATCAAGGCGGCGATGAAGGGATAGGTCGCGAGGAAATTGAGCCCAATCGGCCCGGCGCGACAGGAGACGCACTATGGACACGCGCGAGGAGCTCAGTGTTTGGCACGCTCTATATCACCTAGAGGCGCGATATTGGCACGAGGTGGATTGCAATGGCGGTCGGCACGCACACGAGTTTTATGCGCCGGACGGCGTCATGTCGGTTGGTCACAACCGCTTCGAAGGTCGTGATAGAATCCGAGAATTTTATGCCTGGCGTGAACGCCAGGCTCTTACCGCTATCAGCAGCGTGAAGACCACGCGGCATCTCATCAATAATCTGTTCGTCGAGTCGAGCGATGGAACGCGCGCGAAAGTGTTCGGCATTGTCAGCTTCTACGGGGCCGCCGTACGCCCGCCAGCGCCGCAAACAAAGCCGCCAATGCTGATCGCGGACTTGATCAGCGAATGCGTGCTGGACGCGGACGGGGGCTGGCAATTCAAATCACACACGCTGCAGCCGGTGTTCATGAGTCACGAGGCGCCGCCGTCAATTGCGGTTGACACGCGCCGGTAGACATTCGCGTGGCATGGTCGACTCAAGCGCTACGCACGCGCGCGCTTCTGCGAGCGCGACGATAGATTGAGACTAGTGGCGGAACGTGGCGCGGTCGCGCCGTGAAGGACTCAAGCCTGCGGCTGCGGCTCGAGGCCTCCCGTCTCGGGGCGTGGCCGCGGCTTACCGGCGGGAGGCACGGCCGAACCACGGGGGGTCGCAGGCTCGATCACGGATTCGCGCGAGGGCCGCTTGCCGGCGAGCAGATCCTTAATCTCGTCGCCGGTCAGCGTCTCGAATTCGAGCAGCGCCTTGGCCAGAGTTTCGAGGTCACCGCGCTTCTCCTCGAGAATGTGCTGCGCTTCGGCGTAGCCGGCCTCGACCAGGCGTTTGATCTCACCGTCGATCTTGCGACTCGTCTCCTCCGAGACGTTCTGCTGGCGGGCCACCTGGTAACCGAGGAATACCTCGTCCTGGTTCTCGCCATAGGCGACGGTGCCGAGCGTCTCCGACAGACCCCAGCGCGTCACCATCATGCGCGCTAGTTTGGTCGCTTGCTCGATGTCGGAAGCAGCACCTGAAGTGACCTTCTGCCTGCCGAACACCAGCTCCTCGGCCACGCGGCCGCCCATCATGATGGCCAATCGCGAAGTCATCTGCTCGAGACTCATGGAGAGCTTGTCGCGCTCAGGTAGCTGCATGACCATGCCCAGCGCGCGGCCGCGCGGAATGATGGTCGCCTTGTGCACCGGATCGGTCGCCTGCACGTTCAGGGCAACGATGGCGTGGCCGCCCTCGTGATATGCGGTCAGGAGCTTTTCCTCCTCGGTCATCACCAGCGATTTGCGTTCGGCGCCCATCATGACTTTGTCTTTGGCGTCCTCGAACTCGACCTGCGTAACCATGCGCTTGTTGCGCCGCGCCGCCATCAAGGCCGCCTCGTTGACCAGGTTCATGAGATCGGCACCGGAAAAACCCGGTGTGCCGCGTGCCGTGGTCTTCAGGTTGACGTCGGGCGCCAGCGGAACCTTGCGCACGTGCACTTTGAGAATCTGCTCGCGGCCGACCACGTCTGGATTGGGCACGATGACTTGGCGGTCGAAGCGACCTGGACGCAGCAGTGCCGGGTCGAGCACATCGGGACGGTTCGTCGCGGCGATGAGGATGATGCCCTCGTTCGCCTCGAACCCGTCCATTTCGACGAGGAGCTGATTGAGGGTCTGCTCGCGCTCGTCGTTGCCGCCGCCGAGCCCGGCACCGCGGTGGCGGCCCACGGCGTCGATTTCGTCGATGAAGATGATGCAGGGGGCGTTCTTCTTGGCTTGCTCGAACATGTCGCGCACGCGCGAGGCGCCTACCCCGACGAACATCTCGACGAAGTCCGAGCCGGATATGGTGAAGAACGGCACGTTGGCCTCGCCGGCGATCGCGCGCGCGAGCAGTGTCTTGCCGGTTCCGGGCGGACCAACCAGCAGCACGCCGCGCGGAATGCGCCCGCCGAGCCGCTGGAATTTTCCGGGATCGCGCAGGAATTCGACGATCTCCTGCAGGTCTTGCTTTGCCTCATCGACCCCGGCGACGTCCTCGAAGGTGACGCGGCCGTGGGCCTCCGTCAGAAGCTTGGCCCGGCTTTTGCCGAAGCCGAGCGCCTTGCCGCCCGCCCCTTGCATCTGACGCGAGAGGAAAATCCAAACCCCGATCAGCGCGATGAAGGGAAGCCACGAGACCAAGAGGGAGACGAACCAAGGCACGTCGTTTTGCTGCGGGCGAGCAGTGATCGACACGCCCTTGCCGTAGAGCCGCTGGATCAAGCTCGGATCGTTGGGCGCGTAGGTTTGAAAGCTGCGCCCATCGGTGAATGTGCCGTGGATCTCCGGGCCCTGGATCAAAACGTCGCGCACGCGACCCTGATCGACTTCATTCAACAGCTGGGAGAAGGAAATGTCCTGCGATGTCGTGCGCTGGCCCGGATTCTGGAACAGGGTGAACAGCGCCAGCAGCAAAAGAACGATGATCACCCAGAGGGCAAAGTTGCGCAGATTGGCGTTCATCCCGTGGTCCTTCACGGCCCGGTGGAGGCCCGCAGCCGGTTCTACGGCAACTTATAGGCCGATTCACGGCCGTCCGGATAGAATACGAAACACAATTTATGTGCCGAAGCGACCCCTGCCAAGGGAACGGGGTTAATTCCTGGGCGCCATTCTGCCGCGGTTTGCAGATGTCCGGCGGGACAGTTTGCCTGCCATTGAGGCAGCCGAGCGGCTCCTGCGCGGCGGGGCACGCTCGACCACAAGCTCGGAGCCGCTCAGCGTTAGCAGCGCTCCCCCCAGCGTGCGACGCAAAGGAGAGATTTTGTTCGCATGCGCGGCAGCGAGCGTCTCGTAAAGCACCTCGAGCTTGCCGAGCCGAATCGGCCCCTGCGCACCGGCGCGGGCGATCATGCGCCCGAGCACGCGTAGTGCCACTTCCGCCGGCAGGCGAATTAATTCGTCGGCATTGATGGCGATGGGACCGTGATCGGCGCAACCTCGGCACAACTTTTCCATCGTCTTGTCGACGGCCATTTCGATCGCGGCGTCCGCGCGACGAAGCCGGCCCGCAAGGCGCGACAGACTGCGCGCGCTTAGTCCCTCGCGCGCGAGGGCGGGCATCAGCTCGCGCAGGCGTGCACGGGTGAAGCGCGGATCGCGGTTCGATGGATCGTCGGCAAATCTGATTTTCCCTCGCACGAGCGTTGCAATAAGGCGGGCCTTCGAAATGTCGAGCAGCGGACGCACCAGCACGATCCCGGTTCCCGACAGAGGCGTCTCGCGCGCCATGGCGCTCAGTCCGGTGAGCCCGCTGCCGCGACTCAAGCGCAGCAGGACGGTTTCGGCCTGATCGTCGAGCGTGTGCGCGGTGACAATGGCGCCAGCCTTCGCCGATCTGGCCGCGGCCG
Organism: Xanthobacteraceae bacterium; assembly: GCA_035263865.1. Lineage (GTDB taxonomy): Bacteria > Pseudomonadota > Alphaproteobacteria > Rhizobiales > Xanthobacteraceae > VAZQ01. The sequence goes on along the minus strand of DATFQX010000204.1, from coordinate 84,670 downwards.
CCAGCAGCCGGTAACGCGCATCACGCGCCGCCTGCTGCAATCCGCTGGCAGGCTTCTTGCCTTCCCATCGCATCGTGCGATGGGGCACGGCGAGCCGCCGCGCCAGCGCCTTCACCGCGCGCGCCTCGGCGGCGGATGTCCGCCGCAAGCCATGGTCGATCGTGACTGCGAGCAGTTTCGGCCCGCGCTTCAAGGCGCATCGCCAGCGCGCGATGAGCAGCAGCAGCGCCGTGGAATCGGGACCGCCGGAAACAGCCAGAACAACGGCGCCGTGGCGGGCGAGCGGTGCAAACAACGTCTTCGCCTCGGCGGCGGAGACGGGCACCGCATGGTCAGCAACGGGCACGCTTCTGTTCTCGTCCGACCCCCTGCTTCACCCCTGCTGACGCGCGCGGAAATTTGTGCAGAACTTCGCCGAGCGACGCGCAGGCCGCCTCCTTCTCGCCAAGCGCAGCGAGGGACTGCCCGAGTCGCAGCAGCGCATCGGGCGCTTTGGCGCTGGATTCGTATTTGGTGGAGACCTTGAGGAACGCCTCGGCGGCGTCGCGAAAGCGCTGCCGCTGGAACATGCTTTCGCCAAGCCAATATGTGGCGTCGCCGACGAGCCGATCATCGGGGTACTTGCTCAAAAAACTGCGTAAGGTCTCTTCGGCGAGGGCATAGTCCTTGCGCAGCACATAGCCATAGGCGAGATCATACTCATCGCGTGGGGTCTGGGAGGGCGGGAGCGTGGCAAGCACACCGCCGGCAGCGGCCGCGTTGCGTGCCGACTGCGGCGGCACGCCACCGGCGGGCGGGCCTGCGGTCGCAAGATCGAACGGCGCGCCACCCCCGCGTGCGCCGGGAACACCGAACGGCTGCTCGCCCGTCTCGCCGTTGATGCTCGGCGCGCCCGCGGGAGCGCCGAGCGAGCCGAGCGTGTGTGGCGCACCGGGTGCATTCGGATTCTGCACGGGATCGAAGGCGTCGCCACGCCGGCCAGGGCTTGCGGCGGATGCCGGGGACGGACTCTGGGGTCGGACTTGCGCGCCCGTCCGTGGTGCGGCCTCCTCCTGCATGCGGCGGATTTGGCCCTCGAGTTGCTGGTTGCGAAATTGCAACTGCTCGATTGTTCCGGTCAGCTGCCGGATCTGGGTTTCGAGGCGCTCAAGACGCAGCACGAGATCGGGACCCGACATTTCCGCCATGCGATCCGCTCCTGCGGGCGGCGCGCCGCGATCGCCGCCCAGGCGCTCGCTTCCGTTGAAAAGGCCGAACAATCCAAACGGACGCTCGCTCTCCTGGGCCCGAGCTTCGCACACGAGAGAGGATACCGCGATCAGCGCCATCAGGACGAGCGCAAAGGCCGACGTCACACGGAACGTGAAGCGGGTCATGGCTTTTGCGGTGTTGGAGCCCTGCAGACAGGATACGAATCCCTGCGTCCAAATTGTGACTGCGGGCAGTTAACAAAATCCACAATTCCTGCCCGGAGGGGATGTCCTGCGAAGGGGGTTACTCAGCCGATGCCACGTATTTTCCTGCCCACAGGCGGCAAGCACCATCGCGAGCGCGCTTGCTGCGAGGCAAGCGGCAGTCGTCGGTCCACGGATCATTGCACGACCCTCACGAAACTCGAAGTTACGATTCTAGATTCGAAAGTGGAAGTCTCGAAAACACAACCGGCGCCCGAAGGCGCCGGCTGTCCCCTTCCCCCGTATCTCTCTTGCTCAGGAGCTGGTGTTGAGTACGGTGACCGCACGGCGGTTCTGCGACCAGCAGGAAATATCATTGCACACGGCGACCGGACGTTCTTTGCCGTAGGAGATAGTGCGCATTCGTTGCGGGTGAACTCCGCGCGAAGCGAGGTAGTCCCGCACCGTCTGCGCACGGCGCGCCCCGAGCGCTATATTGTATTCACGCGTGCCGCGCTCGTCGGCATGGCCTTCAACCGTGAAGGTGTATTGGTTATAGATCTGCAGCCATTGCGCCTGCTTCTCCAGCGTGGCGATGGATTGCGACGTGAGTTCGGAAGAATCTGATTCGAAAAAGACCCGATCGCCGACGTTGACCACAAAATCCTGCTGGCTGCCAGGAGCCGCATAGCCCGCACCGGCTTGAGGATCGTTCGGTCTATTCGCGCAAGCAGACGCGGCGAGCGCCAACGCCAGGAATCCAGCGAGCTTTGCCGCACGGACGACACGCACAACGATATTCGCCATTCCGCTGCCTCCATCGTTGCGTCGTTACCGCACCATGCCGCAGGTCTAGCAGGTGCGTGGTTAAGCGAAGGTTCTTACTGACCTTGATCGGGTGTTGCCCGGATCGCTCAACCGCACGGAAAAAGCGGAAATCCCCTACCCGTGGTTAATGGCGGGTGAATGCGGCGCCTTGTAGGCCCCGTGAGTTCCATTTCGGCGCGGCGCCCCCAATCAACGCCTCACTGCAAAAGCGGCGACCACGCAGGATCGGACGCGTAGCTCGGCGTCTTCAGTATCTGTTCGTTACGGCCGGTCACGTCCACGGTGTACAGCGCTGGCCCGGCGTTGCCGCCCGGATCACGGAAGAACATGATCACGCGACCGTTCGGCGCCCAGGTCGGCCCTTCATTGTGGTACCCCTCGGTTAGAATCCGCTCGCCTGAGCCGTCCGTCCGCATGATGCCGATCGCGAACTTGCTCTCGGTCTGCTTGGTGAAAGCGATATAGTCGCCGCGTGGCGACCACACCGGCGTCGAATAGGCGCCTTCGCCGAAGCTGATGCGTTGGGCCTCCCCGCCCGTCGCCGCCATGACATAGATCTGTTGCTTGCCGCCGCGATCGGATTCGAAGCTGATTCGCGTCCCGTCCGGAGAATAGGACGGGGCGGTGTCGATGACCTGCGTATCGGTCAACCGCGTTGTCGCTTTCGAGCGCAGGTCCATCACGAACAGGTTGGAACTTCCGCCGCGCTGGAGACTGAAGATCACGCGCTGACCATCCGGCGAGAAACGCGGACTGAATGTCATGCCAGGAAAGTTGCTGACGATCTCGCGCTGCCCGGTCTCGATATTCATGAGATAGACCTTGGGATCGCCTTCCCGGTAGGACATATAAGTGATCGTGTCGGCTGACGAGGAGAACCGCGGCGTGAGTACCAGGTCGTCTCCGCGGGTAAGATAGCGAACATTTGCGCCATCCTGATCCATCAATGCGAGCCGCTTTATTCGCCGTTCCTTGGGACCGGATTCGTCGACGAAGACAATTCGCGTGTCAAAATAGCCCTTGTCGCCGGTAATGCGCTCGTAGATCGCATCGGAAATGATGTGTGCAATGCGCCGCCAATTGTCCGCCGTGGTGTTGTATTGCTCGCCGCGCAGCTGCTGCCCGGCGAACACGTCCCACAACCTGAACTCGGCCTTCAGGCGCCCATCTGATTGCGTGATCCGGCCGGTCACCAGCGCCTGCGCATTGATCTGCCGCCAATCGCCAAACCGCGGCAGGGCGTCGATGGTGACAATTTTCTCGATATAGGCGGCCTGGTCGATCGGAGCGAACAAACCGGAGCGGCGCAGGTTCGAGGCGATAATCTGGCTCACATTGCGCCCACCCGCGGGGTCCGGCAGCCCGACCGCGACGAAATCCGGGATTGCAATCGGCACCGGTTGGACGTTGCCTTGGGTGACATCGAGCTTCAGCACTGCCGCTGCCGGCCGAGGCGAAAGCGTTGCCAACGCTCCCGCCGCTCCCCCCAACATGATGAGCCGGCGACGGCTCATAGAGCTTATCGCCGAGGCGGCGCCTACGTCCGGGCGGCCGGCTTGGGCACCGGCGGTGACCGCTAGCCGCGGATCATGTCGCGGGGGTCGAACGTGATCTCGACGTCTTTCCATTGCTCGTAATGCTCGGGCTTAAGCATGTCGTAGGGTTGTCCTCGAAACAGCGCGCGAATGGCGCTGTCCCGGGCAGCCATGAAGAGTGGGCTCTTTCCACTTGTCAGCACAATTGGCGGAGCGGCCAGCGTCCCGTCGGGCTTGAGCTTGATTCTGATCAGCACGACCAGCTCCTGCGGATCCTTTGCGCTGGCGGGGACCGTCCACAACCGCGCGAGGCGCGCGCGTAAGGCTTCAAGCTCGCTCAGCGACAGCTGCGCCGCGGCGCCATTCGACAAGCCGAGCGAAGGAGCGTTGTTGAGGGTCTCGCCGGCGGCTGCGAGCCGCGTCGAGTCTCGCTTGTCGAGCAGCGCCGCCACCTGCTTGGGATCGAACTTGGGCGCCGGTGGGGCAGGCTTCTTGGGCGGGGTTGGCGGCTTGGCGTCGGACTTCCTTGGCTCGGGCTTCTTGGCCTCGTCCTTCGCTAGCGCGTCCGCGATCGGATCAGGCGGCGCCTCGGCTTGCTTTTTCTCCGATTCCGGTTCGGCGGGCTTGGATTCAGGGGCCGGCGGCGGTTCGCGTGCGGCTTTTACTTCCTTCTTTTCCACCACTTTTGCGGTGGGGTCCTCGACCGGCTTTGCTTCTGCGACCTTTTCGACCAGGGGTTTTGCCGTGTCGGCTTTCGGCGCGCTCTGCGTGCCGGCGGTAATTTTGGAGAACTCGGACGCGGTCACCAGATCGATCGGCAGACCCTCGTTCGAGACCGGGAGCGGCTTTGCGGCAAGCGACCACACGCTCCACAGCAATACCGCGGCATGCCCGATCGCCGATATGGTGTAGGCCGTCCTCATTACCCTCTAGTCACGCATCAACGCGCAGAGGCCTGCTGCTCGCTCTCAGTCACCAGGGCCACGCGGCGGAAGCCGGCGGCCGATATTCGTCCCATCACCTTCATCACGGTGCCGTAGTCGATCTGCCGGTCGCCGCGCACGAAGATGCGCTCCTCCGCCCCCCGGCGGGCCTCAGTGATGGCCTTGAGCTTTGGGACCAGTTCCTCCGCCGCAATTTCGGTATTTTGGAGGTAGACCTGCCCGTTCGCGTTGACCGAGACCGTCAGCGGCTCTTTGTCCTGGTCGAGCGTCTTGGCCTGGGTCTGTGGCAGATCAAGCGGCACCCCCACCGTCAGGAGCGGGGCCGAGACCATGAAGATGATGAGCAGAACCAGCATGACGTCGACCATCGGCGTCACGTTGATCTCGGCCATGACCGGGCGACGGCGATGCCGCCTGCCGGCGAGCGCGGCAGTGCTGCCGTTCATCGCCATTTGCGTCCCCCTATCCCCGTTCGTCGATTTGCCGCGACAAGATCGCGGAGAATTCGTCGGCGAACCCCTGCAGACGCTGGGCCTGCTTATTCACGTCCGAGACGAACTTGTTATAGAAAATGGTCGCCGGTATGGCAGCGATGAGGCCGATTGCGGTCGCAAACAGGGCCTCGGCGATGCCGGGGGCAACCACGGCCAGCGAGGTCGACTGCTGGCCCGCAATGGCCCGAAAGCTCGTCATGATGCCCCAAACGGTTCCGAACAGGCCGACAAAGGGGCCGGCCGAGCCGACCGTGGCCAGCACCAAGAGATGCCGCTCGAGGCGGGCAACTTCGCGCTGGATCGTGACCTCCATCACCTTTTCGATGCGCATTTGCAGGCCGGCAAAAGAGCGCGGCTGGCCCTCGACGCTGCGCTTCCACTCGCGCATGGCCGCCACGAATAGCGCCGCCATCGAATGGCTCGGACGCGAGGCGAGCGCCCGGTAGAGGTCCTCGAGGGACTGACCGGACCAAAACGCCTGCTCGAAGCTATCCATCGCGCGTCGGGTGCGCGAATAAAGCAAGAGCTTCTCGATCGCGATCGCCCAGACCATTACCGACGCGATCAGCAGCCCGATCATGACCAGTTTCACGATCAGATCCGCGTTCTGGAAGAGATCCCAGATTGAAAGCGGCGCGGCGGACGGCATGGCATCTCCTTCGCGCTGTCCACGTCTCTCGCTGTCCCGCGAAAGGTGACCAAACTAGGGCGCAGGATGCGCCATTGCGAAGCTAGCTGGCGCCGATTGCATTAACGAGCGGTTACCGGACGGGAAGGCCAGCCCATGCGAAGCGCGGCGCGGTCGAGATAGCTGTCGCACACCTGGGCGCAGTAGCGGCCGCTCAGCGGCCAAGGCCCTCCTAATCGGCCCGCATGGCAGTACGCAACGCCTTTGGAATAGGCCGCGCGCGCCCGTCGCAAACGAACGCGACCCGCACATGCGCCTCGACGAGAAGTTCATCCCTTCGCAAGATCTGCTGCTCCAGCGTGATCGACGCGCCCCTGACGTCCTGCGGCCCAGTCACCACCACCAAGACGTCGTCCATGCGTGCGGATTTGAGGAACTCGATCTGCATCGAGCGGACGACGAAGGCAAAGCCCGGCGCCTGCGCGTTCGCCTCTTCGAACAGGGCGCGATGCTGCGCGCCGAGCAGGCGCAGATGGTTGGTGCGGCCTCGCTCCATGAAACGCAGGTAGTTGGCGTGATAGACGATGCCGGAAAAATCGGTGTCCTCGTAATAGACGCGAACCGACATGACATGACGACCACCCCGCAATTCCCCATCGAGCGCGTTCATCGCCACGGCACGCGCCTGCGCATCGCCGCCTCCCAATCCTTACCATCGAATAGTTTCGGGGCGATTGCCGTGAGATCTATATCGTCGAGACAACGCACATTGACGTCAATTTTGTCCGGATCCGAGCGCGGTACGTAGAATGGATGAATGCCACAGTGCTTGCAAAACGTGTGCTTTGCGGTGCGGGTGTTGAACTCGTACGTCGTCAGATCGTCCTTTCCGCTGAGAAGCTCGAAGCATTCAGGCGGCACGATCAGATGGAGAATTCCTTTCTTGGTGCATATCGAGCAGTTGCAATCGCTCACTCGCGTAAGGTCGGCGGTGACGCGGAACCGCACACGACCGCAATGGCAGCCGCCCTCCATTGTCCTGAGCATGGTCGTTACCTTTGAGATCACGTTGCCGCCGCGCTCTCGATCTAATCGTCCGTTCCCTCGCCGAACAAGCCGAATTGCGAGGGATCGCGCGCCGGCTCGGCAAGACCGAGATGGCGGAAGGCATGCGACGTCAACAGCCGACCGCGCGGAGTGCGCTGGAGGAAACCGCGCTGGATCAGGAACGGCTCTATGATTTCCTCGATTGCGTCGCGCGGTTCCGACAGCGCCGCCGCTATGGTCTCGACTCCAACCGGACCACCGCCATAGTTCTCCGCGATCGTGATGAGATAGCGCCGGTCCATGGCATCGAGCCCAGCGGCATCGACCTCGAGCTCGACCAGTGCACGGTCGGCAGTGGCTCGGTCGATTGCGGTTGCGCCTGCGACCAGCGCAAAGTCACGTACCCGGCGCAGCAGCCGGCCGGCGATGCGAGGCGTGCCGCGCGCCCGGCGAGCGATCTCGTTCGCGCCGTCGGCGGTCATGCCAATGCCGAGCACACGCGCGCCGCGGTCGACGATCTCTTCGAGCTCGCGTTCGGAATAAAAATTGAGTCGCACTGGGATGCCGAAGCGGTCGCGCAGAGGATTGGTCAGCAAACCGGCGCGTGTGGTCGCACCGATCAACGTAAACCTGGCGAGATCGATCTTGACCGACCGCGCGGCGGGTCCCTCGCCGATGATGAGGTCGAGCTGGAAGTCCTCCATCGCCGGATAGAGGATCTCCTCCACCGCCGGATTGAGCCGATGGATCTCGTCGATGAAAAGGACGTCGCGTTCTTCGAGATTCGTCAGCAGAGCCGCAAGATCGCCGGCCTTGGCAATCACCGGCCCCGACGTGGCGCGGAAATTCACGCCAAGCTCGCGCGCGACGATTTGGGCGAGCGTCGTCTTGCCGAGACCGGGGGGGCCGACAAACAGCACGTGATCAAGCGGCTCGCGTCGCACGCGCGCCGCCTCGATGAATACCGACAGGTTCGAGCGCGCCTGCTGCTGCCCGATGAACTCGCGCAAGCGCTGCGGACGTAGCGAGCCCTCGGTGGCATCGTCATCGCGGCGGTCGGCCGTCACCAGGCGGCGGGAGGTCGGGTTCAAAGCGGTACCCTCACAGCGTGCGCTCCCGGCTGTATTTGTTGGGCAGCAACTCGCCAATGCTGCAGACGGCGGGGCCATTGGAGCCGGGCACAATCACGCGAGCATTGCGGTCATAGTCCCAGATCAGCTCGCGGCAACTCCCGCAGGGCGACACTACGACGATGGCCTGATCGACTTCGTCGGGGTCCGGATGGCGCACCGCCACGATCGTCTCGATTCCAGTCTCACCCATGTCGGTCACCGCTCGGCCCAGAGCCACCGCTTCGGCGCAGACCGCCATGCGGCCGAGATACGCGTCGAGATTGACTCCGGTATAAATGCGTCCGTCGCGGGTGCGCAGGGCAGCGCCGACCTCCTGCCAGTCGTGGCGATAACCGCGCTTTATCGCCTCGCGGGCGGCAGCGATCAACTCCTGGTCGCGCTGGCTGAGCATCGAACAACGCTCGTCATTTCGCGAGTTCCTGCAATCCGAGCCGGATCAACCGCGCGGCATCCGCTCCCTCGCCCGCGTTGCGCGCCGCCGCGGCAATCGCGGCCGCGGCCTGCGGCTGGCCGTAGCCCAAGTTCATCAGCGCCGAGACCGCGTCAACGATCGGCTGCGGTGCGCGCCTGTCCTCAACGGCGCCAGACAGTCGGATCACTGCCGGATCGACCGTCGCATAGGCGGGCGCCTTATCCTTCAACTCCGTCACGATGCGCTCGGCGACCTTGGGACCGACGCCGGGGGAGCGCGCGACCATCGCTTTGTCGCGCAGGGCGATAGCGGAAGCGAGATCGACAGGCTTGAGCGTGCCGAGCACGGAAAGCGCGACTTTCGCCCCCACGCCCTGCACGGTCTGCAGCAGGCGAAACCATTCGCGTTCCATGTCGGTGAGAAAACCGAACAGCCTGATCTGATCTTCACGCACGTGCGTTTCGATTGAAAGGGCGGCGGGTTGGCCTACGCCCGGCAGTTCCTGCAGCGTGCGCGCGGAGCATTGCACGAGGTAACCCACACCATTCACGTCGAGGACGATGAAATCCTCGCCGTAGCTGTCGATAATGCCTTTGAGCTTGCCGATCATACGTGCCTTATCCCACTGCCTTGAGCACAGTGCTGCGGCGATGATGTGCATGGCACACCGCAATCGCAAGCGCGTCTGCCGCATCTTCCGATTGGGGATCGGCTTTTGGCAGTAGGACCCCGATCATCATGCGGATCTGCGCCTTCTCGCCGTGGCCGGCGCCGATAATAGTTTTCTTCACCAGATTCGGGGCGTATTCCGCGACGGCGAGTCCGGCGATCGCCGGCACCAGCATGGCGACGCCGCGCGCTTGGCCGAGCTTGAGCGTTGCAGATGCGTCCTTGTTGACGAAGGTCGCCTCCACTGCGGCTTCATGCGGGGCATGCTCATTGACCACTCGCCGCAAGCCGTCGTGAATGGCGAGAAGCCGCACGGCGAGCCCGGCTTTCTCGTCGCTTGCAAGCGAGCCGCAGGCAAGGAAACTCAGGTGGTTGCCGTCGAGGGCCACCACGCCCCAGCCAGTGCGGCGGAGGCCGGGATCGATGCCGAGAATGCGAATCAGTCGGGGCATGATGATCCCGTTGATAGCGCCGCCGGCGGCAACAGCCTAGGGCGGCAGTCTTTCAGAGGGCGGCGCTTCCAGCTGTCCTCAAAGAGCGCAGACCCCACCTTTGGGCTTTGGATTTGCAAGCGTAAGCGCGTTTAGGCGGGCCCACAGCCGGTCAAAAAGGGGCGTGAGCGCCCCCTTACGGCGTGCTACGCGGTGGAATGACCGGAGCTTTGCTAGCCGGTCAGCGGGCCGTCGCAGACCGATTCGGTAATTCCTCGGCGCTGAGCTTCTGCATCAACGCGTCCGAGACTTCGAAATTGGCGAAGACATTTTGCACGTCGTCGTGCTCGTTGAGCGTCTCGATCAACTTGAAGAGTTTCTCGCCCTGCCCATCGTTGACGGCGACGGTGCTCTGCGGTTTCCACACCAGCGCGGCTTTGCGCGGTTCGCCGAATTTTGCCTCGAGCGCCTTCGCCACCTCTCGCAACGATTCCTGTGTGGTGTAGATTTCATGTCCGCTCTCGTTCGACACGACGTCTTCGGCGCCCGCCTCGATCGCCGCCTCCAGCATCGCATCGGCGCTTGCCACCTTCGCGTCGTACTCGACCACGCCGACATGATCGAACATGAAGGAGACCGCCCCAGTCTCGGCCAAGTGTCCGCCGGACTTGGTGAAAGTCGCGCGGACTTCGCCGGCGGTGCGGTTGCGGTTGTCGGTCAGGACCTCGACGATGATGGCAACGCCACCCGGTCCATACCCCTCGTAACGAATCTCGTCGTAGCTCTCTGCGTCCCCGCCCATCGCTTTCTTGATCGCGCGATCGATGTTGTCCTTGGGCATGTTCTCTGCGCGGGCAGCGATGATGGCCGCACGCAGGCGCGGGTTCATGGTGGGATCGGGCAATCCCAGCTTTGCCGAGACGGTAATTTCGCGCGCGAGCTTTCCGAACAGCTTCGACTTCGCCGCATCCTGCCGCCCCTTGCGATGCATGATGTTCTTGAATTGGGAGTGGCCGGCCATGGCGTTGCTCCTTGACGGCTCGGCTCGCGCAAGAAGCGCGATCGCGCGAAGCCGCGGATGATGAATGATCTGTCGCGCGCAATAGCCCGCTTCGCACTGAAAATAGGATGCGGCTGCGCCGAAATCCAGAAGCAGCTGCAGCGCAAACAGCCCCCGGACGACGTCAGCGAAAGTCGGCGGTATGGTCCATTTGAATTCCCCTTGCGGATGTCATTCGTCGCAAGGAAAACTAAGCGATGGCACGGCAAATTCGTGTCCACTGCGTCACGATCTAGTGAAAGCGATCAGCAGCCCTTTTCCCAAAATTGCGGCCGTGCCTCTTCCAGTCGGCCACCTAGACGCACGGCCGCGATGCGACGCGCAAGCCCGCTGACGTCGTCGGTCTCCACCGCAAGCGCGCACAGCGTCGCCTCGCCCAGCGCCGGCTCGAAGCGTGCGCCCGAAATTCTCCGTAAGAATCGCGTCAGCGGCTCCCCCTTGTCCATTCCGATCACCGAATCGTAATCGCCGGTCATACCCACATCGGAGATGAAGGCGGTACCGCGCGGTAGGATCTGATGATCGGCGGTCGGCACATGCGTATGCGTGCCGACGACGAGGCTCGCGCGCCCATCGCAGAAGTGGCCCATTGCCTGCTTTTCGCTCGTAGCCTCGCCATGGATGTCGACGATGATCGCGTCTGCCGCTTGCTTCAGTGGGCAGACGGTAAGCTCCCGCTCAACCGCCGCGAACGGGTCGTCGAGCGGGTCCATGAAGATGCGGCCCATTGCATTGACGACGAGTACGCGCGCGCCATTCTTGGCCTCGATCAGCGCGACACCGCGACCGGGCGTGCCGGTGGGATAATTGATCGGGCGCAGCAGCTTCGGCGCCCGTTCAATGAAAACCAGCGCCTCCTTCTGGTCCCAGGAGTGATTACCGCCAGTGATCACGTCGACACCGGCATCGACGAAGTCCTGGTAGATGGCTTCGGTGATGCCGAAGCCGCCCGCGGCGTTCTCGCCATTGAGCGCGACGAAATCGAGTTTCCATCCCTGCACGAGCGCGCCGAGGCGCTCGAGCAAAATAGCGCGCCCACTCCGCCCCACGATATCGCCGATAAAGAGAATGCGCATCCGTCACGTGGCCCGGCAATCGATGATCTCGCGCTCCGTTAGCACGAGATCGAGGCGCACGTCGCGCGGAGTTGTCGGCACATTCGCGATTTCCTGAGCCGCGAAGGCAAGCCCGCAGGCGGTGACGGCCTTGCGCGCGCGCAGGGCCGCGATCGTCAAGTCGTAGTAGCCTGCGCCGTAGCCGATGCGATGACCGGTGCGATCGAAAGCTAATAGCGGAACAAGCAGGACATCGGGGAAGACTTCCGGCGCCTCGGGGTCGGGCTCGCGGATGCCCCACGTCCCTGCGACAAGCCTTTGGCCAAAGGCGAAGGCGCGCATGGTAAGCGGCTTGCCACGCCCGGCGATCGCGGGCAGCGCGAGCTGCGCGCCCAGCGCGGCGAGGTTGCGCATCAGCGGAATCGGATTGATTTCGTTTCCGATCGGCATGAAGCAGGAGACGATCGTCTTCCTCGCGAGCGAGATTGGAAACGGCCGCGCCGCGATCGCCTGTGCGGCGGCGGCGCGCATATCGGCAGGCAAGGCATCACGGCGTGCGCGTGCCTGACGGCGCAGTTCGGATTTAGCTTCTTCGATCGAGGTGGATTGAGCCATCGTGGCGAGGCATTAGTGCGGAGCCGCAACGGCCGTTGGAGCGTCGATCCCGGGTTCCCTACGAAAGTAGGTGGGCGCCATATGTCCGGGCCCACGAGCCCGGTCAGGGACAGCTCCCTTGAGGATCGATAAGGCCCCGGGGATATGGCTCCTGACGCACCTTGCAGCCCCGCGCGAGCAATGTAGTGGGTGTGCGATTTTGATGCCAGCCGCGAAATGAGAGTCCGCGCTAACCCATTGGAACGCTTGCGTCTGCAAGGGTCTGATTGAGCCGCCTGGTGAGGCTCTCGATGCGCTCGGCGGCGGCATTGAGCGCGGCAACCACCGCCGCCTGTGTCGCCTGCACCCGGTCGGCGGAGACAACGCTCGCCTCCTGCAGCTTGGCCAGTTCCGGCTCGAGCCGCTGCAACTTCTCCTTCACTTCCGAGAGTTCGTCGACGAGTGCGAGCGCCGCCATAACCGTGAGTCGCGTGTCACCAATTTCGCCGAAACGCCCGCGCAGCTGAACGATGCGCGCATCGAGCTCTTGCGCGAGGTGTGTGAGATGTTCCTCTTCGCCGTCCTCACAGGCCATCCGGAACTGGCGCCCGTTGATGGTAACGCTGACCTGCGGCATGACATCCTCAGCGCTGGTTCGCGGCGAGCGCAGATCTAATCGTGTCGATGGCGGCGTCGAGCCGCTGGGCGACTTCACGATTGGCGGTTTCCAGCGTGCGGCTGCGCGCGGTCGCGGCATCAAGCTCCGCGGCGAGCCGGGAGCGGTCGGCGCCGAGCGCTTGCAGCTGCGCGTCCAGTGTCTGCTCGCCGCGATCGGCCTCGTACCGGCGCTCGACAGCGGCGGCGAGCGCATCGAGCGCGAGCGCAAGACGCTTGCTGGCCGCGTCGATGGCGCTCCCTTCGGTCATTTTCCGTGACCCCTTGACTCGGCCGATTACAGTGCGGATTCGTCAGCCGTGTGGCGGGAAAAATCTTTCGCGTCGGCAAGCAGTTACAAGGAGAAGCCTACGTTGCGTGTGGGCTCGCAGTCAACGTTTGGCGCAACTTCACCCTCGTCCCTGTGAATGCCGCGCACGGCAAGGGCCGCCATTCTTTGACTCCCCCCTTCCGCGTGCTAGAGCCTCGCCGAGCAATACCGTTTGGTTCGCGATGACCAGTCCGAAATCGCTTTTCGCTTCGGCGGCTCCTCCTGCCGCGCAAACCACAGCCGGCCACCAGGACGAACGCGCAGTTGCCCCGCGCGCGCGCCATGACCGCATGGCGAATGCACTGCGCGCCCTCGCCATGGACGCGGTCGAACAGGCCAAATCCGGCCATCCTGGTCTGCCGATGGGCGCAGCGGATGTCGCGACGGTGCTCTTTACGCGCTTTCTCAAGTTCGATGCGACTGATCCCGCCTGGCCCGATCGCGACCGCTTCGTGTTGTCGGCCGGTCACGGCTCGATGCTCATTTACGCGCTGCTGCATCTCCTCGGTTACGAGAAGATGACGATTGAGGAGATCAAGCGCTTCCGCCAACTGGGCTCAATCACGCCGGGTCATCCCGAGAACTTCCTCACGCCCGGCGTGGAGACGACCACCGGCCCACTGGGGCAGGGACTTGGCAATGCAGTGGGCATGGCGATTGCTGAGCGTCATCTTGCTGCGGTATTCGGCCCCGAACTGGTCGATCACCACACTTACGTACTCGCTTCCGATGGCGACCTGATGGAAGGCGTGTCTCAAGAGGCCATCGCCCTCGCCGGGCACCTCAGGCTCAACAAGCTCGTCGTACTATTCGATGACAACGGTATCTCGATCGATGGACCGCTCTCGCTTGCCGACTCAGTCGATCAGATGAAACGCTGCGAGGCTGCGGGTTGGGCGGCGAGGCGCATCGACGGGCACGATCCAGAAGCGGTGGTCGCCGCGCTCGAGGAGGCCCAGTCCTGCGATCGCCCATCCCTGATCGCGTGCCAGACCGTTATCGGCTTCGGCGCGCCGTCGAAGGCCGGCACTGAAAAGTCCCACGGTTCACCGCTGGGCAGCGAGGAGATCAAGGGCGCGCGGGAACGGCTCGGCTGGGCGGAACCCGCCTTTGCCATTCCTGCGGACGTGCGCGAGATGTGGCGCAGCGCGGGATCTGCGGGGAGCGCGGCGCACCAAGCTTGGAGTGATCGCCTGAAGGCGGCACCGGCGGCGCGGCGCGCCGAATTCGAGCGCCGCATTCGCGGCGAACTGCCGAAGGACAACGTCGCGGCTGCAGTGCGCTCCGTGAAGGAAAAACTCGCGGCCGCGCCAAAAGAGGTTGCGACCCGCGCCGCATCGGAGACTGCACTCGAAGCGCTAACCGCGGCGGTGCCGGAGATGATGGGCGGCTCAGCCGACCTGACTGGCTCCAACAACACCAGACCGAAAGGCATGACCGTCTTCTCGGCCCACGATTATTCCGGTCGCTTTATCCATTACGGCGTGCGCGAGCACGGCATGGCAGCGGCGATGAACGGCATGGCGCTGCACGGCGGCATTATTCCCTATTCGGGTACGTTCCTCGTGTTTTCCGATTATTGCCGTCCGGCGATTCGCCTTGGCGCGCTCGCGGGGGAACGCGTGATCTACGTCATGACGCACGATTCGATCGGGCTCGGGGAGGACGGCCCGACGCATCAGCCAATAGAACATCTGGCCGCGCTGCGCGCTATGCCGAACCTCTACGTCTTCCGTCCATGCGATGCGGTCGAGACGATCGAGTGCTGGCAGCTCGCGCTCGAGCATTCGCAATCCCCGAGCGTTCTCGCGCTCACGCGACAGAACCTGCCGCAGTTGCGGCTTGGGATCGAGAAGATGAACCGTTGCGCCGCCGGGGCCTACGAAATTGTCCCTGCGGAAAAGGACGCCGAAGTCTCGCTGTTCGCCACCGGCTCCGAAGTCACCATCGCGGTCGGGGCAGCTAAATTACTGCGCGAACGCGGCATCGACGCGCGCGTGGTCTCGGTGCCCTGCTTCGAGCTTCTGCAGCAGCGGGGCGACGCCGAGCGCGCGGGAATTATCGGAACGGCCCGGGTTAAGGTCGCTGTCGAGGCTGCGGTGCGGCAAGGTTGGGACGAGATCATCGGCCCGGACGGCGCCTTTGTCGGGATGACGACCTTTGGGGCGAGCGCGCCCTACAAGGACCTTTACAAGCGCTTCGGCATCACGCCGGAGAACGTTGCCAAGGCGGCATTGAGCAAGCTCGGAAAGACTTAAAGACCGCGTCGAACATCACTATTTATACTCATGCTCGCGCGCAGCCGTCCTGCGCGACGGGAGACGCGGAGGGGAGAAGGAGTCGGGCATGTCAGTTCGTGTGGGCATCAATGGATTCGGCCGCATCGGGCGCAACGTGTTGCGCGCGATCGTGGAAGCGGGCCGCAGCGATATCGAGGTCGTCGGAATCAACGATCTCGCTCCGGTCGAGACCAACGCGCATCTGTTGCGATTCGATTCGGTGCACGGCCGCTTTCCCGGTGAGGTAACGGTCAAGAGCGATGCGATCAACATCGGCAACGGCCCGATCAAGGTGACCGCCATCAAGGACCCGGCAACACTTCCGTGGAAGGAGCTCGGCGTCGATGTCGCACTGGAGTGCACGGGCATCTTTACCTCGAAGGAGAAAGCGGCGGCACATCTGTCCGCCGGTGCCAAGCGCGTCATCGTGTCGGCGCCGGCCGACGGCGTCGACCTCACGGTTGTTTATGGGGTCAACCACGACAAGCTGACGAGGGAGCACAAGGTCGTCTCCAATGCCTCGTGCACCACCAACTGCCTCGCGCCGGTCGCGAAGGTGCTCAACGACGCCGTCGGCATCGACAAGGGTTTTATGACCACGGTCCATTCCTACACGAACGACCAGCCCTCGCTCGACCAAGTACACAAGGACCTCTACCGGGCGCGTGCCGCGGCGATCAACATGATCCCGACCTCCACTGGCGCCGCAAAAGCCGTTGGGCTCGTGTTGCCGGAGCTCGCCGGCAAGCTCGACGGTGTTGCGATCCGCGTGCCGACACCCAACGTCTCGGTCGTCGACTTCAAGTTCGTCGCCAAGCGCGCGACCACGAAGGACGAGATCAACGGCGCCGTGAAGCGCGCCGCTGAACAGCAACTCAAGGGCATTCTCGGCTATACCGAAGCGCCTAACGTCTCCAGCGATTTCAACCACGATGCGCACTCGTCCGTATTCGCCATGGACCAGACCAAGGTGATGGACGGCACGCTCGTGCGGGTGATGTCGTGGTACGACAACGAATGGGGCTTCTCCAACCGGATGATCGATACGGCTGTTGCGATGGGCAAGTTGATCTGATCGCGTCGGCGATGAGCACTCTTCTCGTTGCGGTCGTCGCGCCTAGGCTGCCCGGCCCGGCAGACCCCTGACATGTTCCGCACGCTCGACGAGGTCGATGTTAGAGGCAAGCGCGTGCTCGTGCGCGTCGACCTTAACGTACCGGTTGAGAATGGCCGGGTCTCTGACACGACCCGCATTGAGCGCGCCGCTCCCACCATCAGTGAGATCGCGGACAAGGGCGGCAAGGTGATCCTGCTCTCCCATTTCGGGCGTCCGAAAGGGCGCGATCCCACGCAATCGCTCAAGCCCTTGGCGCCGGCCATCGCCAACGTTCTCAGGCGGCCGGTCGCGTTCGCCGAGGACTGCGTCGGCGACCGAGCGGCGGCCGCGATCGAGGCCATGAAACCGGGCGACATCCTGTGTCTGGAGAACACTCGCTTCCATCCGGGCGAGACGCGCAACGATCCTGATTTCGTGGCGCAACTTGCGGCGCTCGGAGACATTTTCGTCAATGACGCGTTCTCGGCGAGCCATCGCGCCCATGCTTCGGTCGAGGGACTCGGCCGCACGCTGCCGAGTTACGCGGGACGCAGCATGCAGGATGAACTGGGGGCGCTCACCAAAGTATTGCAGACCCCAACCCGTCCGCTTGCAGCGATCGTCGGCGGAGCGAAGGTGTCAACCAAGCTCGACCTGCTCGGCAGCCTGCTCGCGAAAGTAGACATCCTTCTCATCGGCGGCGGCATGGCCAATACTTTTCTTGCCGCGCGCGGATATTCCGTGGGCAAATCCCTATGCGAGCGAGACCTCCTGCCGGCGGCGCGCGAGATCATGGAGAAGGGCAAGGCCAAAGGCCGACAAACCGTGCTGCCGGTCGACGCGGTCGTGGCCAAGCATTTCGCGGCAAACGCGCCCGCGCGCGTCGTCGCGGTGGACGGCGTGGATGACGACGAGATGATCCTCGACATCGGACCTCGCAGCGTGGAGCACGTCTGTTCCGTGCTCGCGCGCGTGAAGACCTTGGTATGGAACGGACCATTCGGCGCGTTCGAACTCGAACCGTTCGACACCGGCACCGTCGAGGTCGCGGAAGCCGCGGCGGAACTCACCGCCGCCGGAAAAATTGTAACTGTGGCAGGTGGCGGTGATACGGTCGCCGCGCTCAACGCCGCTGGCGCGGCGGATCGCTTCACCTACGTCTCCACCGCCGGGGGCGCCTTCCTCGAATGGCTGGAGGGTAAAGCTTTGCCGGGCGTCGAGGCGCTCAGAGTCAGCTCGCGGCAGAAATGAAGCGATATGCCCTTTGCCAACTGCGTGAAGAGCGAGCAAAATCACCATGAATGCTCCACGAGATGGAGGAGGTTGCGATGAACCTTGCTGAACTCAACAAGGTCGCCCGGGCCATGGTCGCACCGGGCCACGGCATTCTTGCCGCCGACGAATCGTCCGGCACCATCAAAAAGCGCTTCGATGCGATCGGGATAGAATCGACGGCCGATAGTCGACGTGACTACCGCGAGCTACTCTTTCGCTCGTCGGAGGCCATGTCGAAATGCATTTCCGGTGTCATCCTTTACGATGAGACCATTCGGCAGGACGCCAAGGACGGCACTCCGCTGATCAAGGTGATCGAGAACTCGGGCGCGATCCCAGGCATTAAGGTCGACAAGGGCACGAAGCCGTTACCATTCTGTCCCGGCGAAGTGATCACCGAGGGGCTTGACGGTCTGCGTGAGCGCCTTGTCGAATATCGCGGGCTCGGCGCCAAATTCGCCAAGTGGCGCGCGGTGATCGACATCGGCCCCGATATTCCGAGCTACGCAGCGATCATGACCAACGCAAATGCGCTCGCGCGATACGCCGCGCTTTGCCAGGAGCAGGGCATCGTTCCGATCGTGGAGCCGGAGGTTCTGATGGACGGCGATCACGATGCCCAACGCTGCTATGTGATCACAGAGTGGGTGCTAAAGACCGTGTTCGAGCAGCTTTATTATCAGAAGGTGACGCTCGAAGGCATGGTGCTCAAGCCCAACATGGTGATTGCCGGCAAAAAGGCGAAGAACCGCGCCAGCGTCGAGGAGGTGGCGGAGAAGACCGTGCGAGTGCTCAAGGCTTGCGTGCCCGCCGCGGTGCCCGGCATCGCTTTTCTTTCCGGCGGCCAGTCCGACGAGGAAGCGACCGCGCATCTAGATGCCATGAACCGCATCGGCGGCGTTCCGTGGCGGCTCACGTTCAGCTACGGCCGCGCGCTGCAGGCGGCGCCGCAAAAGGCTTGGTCGGGCAGGAGCGAAAACGTCGCCGCCGCTCAGCGGGCCTTCACTCACCGCGCAATGATGAATAGCCTGGCGACGCGCGGGCAATGGAAGCAGGATTTGGAAAGGAAGGCGGCGTAAGCGACAGCTGCCGATCGGGGCCGGTGGCTCGCAGAGCTCGTGCGCCAACGCGCGTCGGAACCGTGCCGTGGGTTTCATCTTGGCGCTAGTGCCCGCGGCATTGTGCACGTGCGCTGCGCCAACCTTGAGGCCCAACCCTGCCCGAGCCGCATCACGCGGTCCTTTTACCGTCTCGTAGGGTTGAGCCTCTATAAATGCCCCCAAACTGCCCGATTGCGAGGGCAATCGACTTTCAATGGCGTTCCGAGGGAAACAGGCCGAACCGAGGCGCCCGGCTGCGCGCCTTTATCTCGTGACCCCGCAGGATCCTGCGGGGCTCGCGGACCGACTCGCCGAAGCGCTTGCCGCGGCTGACATAGCCGCCGTGCTGTTGCGCCTGCCGCAGGACGAGGAGGCCGTGCGCGCGGACCATGCCAAATCGATCGCGCCAACGGTGCAGAATAAGGGGGCTGCCCTTCTCCTCGACGGGGATGCCGAGATTGCGGTGCGCGCCGGCGCCGATGGCGCGCACCTCGGCGGAGTCGAGGCCCTCGCGGCGGGGCTGCCGATTCTTAAGCCTGCGCACATCGCTGGCTGCGGCCGGCTCATGACCCGCCACGAGGCCATGCTCGCGGGCGATGCCGGTGCCGATTACGTCATGTTCGGCGAGCCTGATGCGAACGGCCGGCGGCCTTCCTTCGAGGCCGTTGCCGAGCGGGTGGCGTGGTGGGCCGAACTGTTCGAAATCCCCTGCGTGGGATTTGCCGCCTCGCTGGATGAGGTCAGGCCACTGGCCTCCGCCGGAGCGGATTTCGTCGCGGTCGGAGATTGCATTTTCGGCGATGAGCGGGGCGGTGCAGCGGCCGTTGCGGACGCGGCGCGACGACTCGCTCTTGCGGAGACGGTCGCATGAAAAGCGACGCTCTCCTGCTTGCGCTCGCCCTCGCGGCGGGCGGCATCGCGTCTGCCGCGGCACAGGGAGCGAGCCAGCCTCCCCCTATGCAGCCGGCTGCGAAATCGGTCGCAAAACCGCGCACCCCCGCAGCGGAGCAGCCGGCGCCAGCGCCATCCCTAGGGCGGCGCGAACTCGATCTCGCGTACGGGGCCTACCAACGCGGCTACTACATCACGGCCTTTTCAGCCGCGACCCGCCGAGTCGAGGAAATGAAGGACATCAAGGCGATGACGCTGCTGGGCGAGCTCTACGCCAACGGGCTGGGCGTCAAGCACGACGACAAGAAAGCGGCCGACTGGTACCGCCTGGCCGCGGAGCGGGGCGATCGCGAGGCGATGTTCGCGCTCGCCATGTTCCACTTCAGTGGGCGCATCGAGCCCTCGAGCCGCGAGGAGGGAGCCAAATTGCTCGCCGCTGCGGCCAAGTTGGGGCAGGTTGCCGCCGCATATGATCTGGGTCTCCTCTATATGGAAGGTCAATTGTTCCCGCAGGATTTTGCGCGCGCCGCGCAACTCTTCCGCAGCGCTGCCCAGGTCGGAAATCCGGAAGCCCAGTACGCGCTCGCAACCTTGCACAAGGAAGGCCGCGGCGTCCCAAAGGATCCGGTCGAGGCGGCCCGCCTGCTGGCGGCGGCCTCGCTCGCCGACAACACCGATGCGCAGGTCGAATACGCAATTGCGCTGTTCAATGGAACGGGTGTGACCAAGAACGAACAGCTGGCGGCAATCTTGTTGGCCAAAGCGGCGCGCAAGGGCAATCCGGTTGCGCAAAACCGTCTTGCCAACGTTCTTGCAGTCGGTCGGGGAGCGCAGGCCAATCCGGTGCAGGCGATCAAATGGCATATCATCGCTAAAGCCGGCGGCGTGAGCGACGTCCCGCTGGATATGTTTGTGCAGCAGCAGCCACCGGACGTTCGTGCCGCCGGCGAAAAGGCGGCAAAACCCTGGGTCGATGCCCTGAAAGAGCTGCGCCAGTCCCGCTCTTGACGCAATGCCTGTCAGCGGGCAGACCGCAGCCGCCATGCTCGCCTGCGCGGGTGGAAGCTAATTTAGGTAGTCCTTGCTGCCTTGAGCCGGGCGATCCATCCGTCCTTGCAACAAGAAGGCTTTCGCGAGGAGATGGGTGGTCAAGCCCCGCATGCTGGCTGGATAAGCTTCTTAACTTGGCGCCTATGCACATATCGGGGTTTTCGTCGCGCGACCGACTATGCTTCGCTCCGCCCTCCTCAACGTGATGATCAAGGCCGCGCGCAAGGCGAGCCGCACGCTCAAGCGCGACTTCGGCGAAATTGAGCACCTGCAGTCCTCCCTCAAAGGGCAGGCCAATTTCGTAACCGCTGCGGATCAGCGCGCGGAGGAAATCTTGCGCGAGGAGCTCGAGCATGCGCGGCCCGGCTATGGCTTTCTGGGCGAAGAAGGCGGCGCACGCGAAGGCAGCGACAAGACGCATCGCTGGATCGTCGACCCTCTCGATGGCACGCTGAACTTTCTGCACGGGATTCCGCATTTTGCCATCTCGATCGGGCTCGAGCGCGAAGGAACGATCGTGGCCGGCCTCGTTTACAATCCGATCACTGACGAGCTTTTCACCGCCGAGCGCGGCAAAGGCGCTTTCCTCAATGACCAGCGGCTGCGGGTAGCGGCGCGCAAGCGTCTTGCCGACGCGGTGGTCGCCTGCGCGCTTCCGCATCCAAGTCGGGGCGACGTGGAACTCACGCGTAGCGAACACCACACGGTGCAGGACAGGGTCGCCGGACTGCGGCGGTTCGGCGCTGCCGCGCTCGACCTCGCCTGGGTTGCGGCCGGCCGTCTCGACGCCTATTGGGAGCGCGGCCTTTCGCCCTGGGACATGGCGGCGGGGATCGCGTTGGTGCGCGAAGCAGGCGGCTTCGTTACCGATCTCAACGGGCGCGACGACATGATCAATACGGGCGGCATCCTCGCGGCCAACGAGGATATTCACGGTCACATGTTGCGGACGCTCAGAGAGGCGCTGCGCGGCCCATCGACCGCGCGGCACTCCTCGGCATGACGGCCCGCGGAGGTCACACGGACCCCACTTCGCTAAGCGTCCCGCGCGCCACGATCTTTCGTCCGCCGCGGCCGTGCCTTATTGTAAGTCGAGTTAAGGGGCGCTGATGGCCATGGCGCAAGACATCGACCCATTTAAGTTGTCGTCACCCCGGATTTTTCTCGTCTGGATGGTGGTGTTCCTCACCCTTTTCGCGCTGATCGTGATCGTGCTGTACAAGCAGATCTGGGCAGCGTTTCTCGCCAATCCCGCCCTCAATACCGTGATCATCTTCGTGCTCGCCGTCGGGATCGCGCGCGCGTTCTGGCTGGTGATTCGCCTGTTCCCCGAGATCGATTGGGTGAATGGATTCAGGCTCGCGGACCCCGGTCTGGCGGTCGAACGTGCGCCGGTGCTCCTCGCGCCCATGGCCGCGCTGCTGCGCGACCGCATCGGCCGCATGGCGATCTCGGCGCAGATGATGCGCGGCATCCTCGATTCGATCGCGACCCGCTTGGACGAGGCGCGCGACACATCGCGCTACATGACCGGCTTGCTCGTGTTCCTTGGGCTGCTTGGCACATTCTGGGGATTGATCGAGACCATGGGCTCGATCGGCAGCGTGATCAACAGCCTCAAGCCCGGCGGCGATGCGGGTGCCATATTCGAGTCGCTCAAAGAAGGGCTCGCCGCCCCACTCGGCGGCATCGGCATTGCGTTCTCGGCCTCGCTGTTTGGACTTGCGGGCTCGCTCGTGCTCGGCTTTCTCGACTTGCAGACCAGCCAGGCGCAGAACCGCTTCTATATTGAACTCGAGGATTGGCTCTCCACCACCGTGCGCGATCTCGGCGTCGGCGGGGACGCAGCCGCGCCCACATCGGGCGCGGTCCCGGGCGATTTGCGCATCGCCATCGAGCGACTGCGGGAGGCAATCACCGAGGGCGGATCGAGCCGGGCCACCACGACCGCCATGGCCAATCTCGCGGAAGCGATTCAGGGGCTGGTGCACCACATGCGCAGCGAGCAACAGATGATCCGAGACTGGGTCGATTCGCAGGCCCAGCAGCATCGCGAGGTGCGGCGGCTGCTCGAAATCCTGGTGCGCGAAAACGTCAATAAGTAATTAGCGAAGAAAGCGTAAGTAGGATCCAATGGCTCTCGCACGCGCCCGCCGCGACAGCGGCATGAACTACTGGCCCGGATTCGTCGACGTATTGTCGTCGTTCATCCTCGGTATCATCTTCCTGCTGACGGTGTTCCTTTTCGTGCAGTTCTATTTGACCCAGGAAGTCACTGGCAAGGACACCGCCCTCAACCGCCTCAACGCACAGATCGCGCAGCTCACGGAGCTTCTATCGCTCGAAAAATCCGGCAAACTCGACCTCGAGGAGCAGCTCTCGCTGATGCGCTCGAGCTTGGCGACGACTGAGGGCGAACGCGACCGCTACAAGGGTCTTTTCGAGGGTACCGGCGGCGGAGAGGGCAAGGCTGCAGAGCTCAGCGGCCAACTCGACGCGGAGCGACGGCTCAGCACCCGCGCGCTGGCGCAGGTCGAGGTACTCAACCAGCAGATCGCGGCGCTCCGACGCCAGCTCTCCGCCCTCGAAGAAGCGCTCGATGCAAGCGAAAAGCGCGACAAGGAAGCGCAAAATCGCATCGCCGATCTCGGCCAGCGGCTTAACGTGGCGCTCGCGCAGCGGGTGCAAGAACTTTCGCGATACCGTTCGGATTTCTTCGGCCGACTGCGCGTCATTCTCGGCAATCGACCCGACATTCGCATCGTCGGGGACCGCTTCGTGTTCCAGTCGGAAGTTTTCTTCGAGACCGCCAAGGCTACTCTCGACAATCCGGAAGGTCGCGCCGAACTAGACGGACTGGCCACCGCCCTGCTCGAACTGGAAAAGAAGATTCCGGGGGAAATCCCCTGGGTACTGCGCGTCGATGGCCACACCGACGTGCGGTCGATCAATAGTCTACAGTTCAAGAACAATTGGGAACTTTCGGTCGCCCGGGCTATCTCGGTCGTGCAGTACCTCATCGGCAAGGGAGTCTCGCCGCAGCGGCTCGTCGCCGCCGGTTTTGGCGAGTTCCAGCCGATTGATGCCGACAAGACCGAGGAGGCGTATAGCCGCAACCGCCGCATCGAGCTCAAGCTGACGGAGCGGTGAGCGCGTGTCGCAGAGGAGCCAGCGCATTTCTGTCGCCTCAGATGCGATGGTGGCCGCGTCTTTTGCGCTTCGCCGCTATACGCCCGCCGATGAAGCCGCGGCGATCGAATTGTGGCGGCGCACATGGCAAATTGCCTACCCTCACATCAATTTCCACGAGCGGGTCGACTGGTGGCGCCAACGCTGGCGCGAGGAGATCGTACCGGCGACCACGATCACGGTGGCGGAAGCGGACGGGAAAATGCTCGGCTTCGTCACGGTCGATCCGTGCACCCTCGATATAGATCAGACAGTAGTCGCTCCCGAGGCTTGGGGACTAGGGGTCGCCTCCGCTCTCCTCGACGAAGCCAAGCGGATATCGCCCGCCGGCCTCGACTTGCACGTCAACAAGGACAATGCGCGCGCCGTTCGCTTTTATGAAAAGCACGGCTTCGTCATCTCCGGCGAAGCCCTCAATTGGCGTTCGGGTGCGCCAGTTCACAAGATGAGCTGGCGGCCCTGACGGCGGCAGGCGGACTAGCTCATTTGTTGCTGAGTTTTCGGTCCGCAGACGAGCCCACAGCACACCGACGTCAGGCGTGGAACTGCAACCGCGCCAAGCGCGCGTAGAGGCCGCCGGCGGCGACAAGCTTTTCATGAGTGCCCTCTTCGACGATTCGGCCCGTCTCCATGACCAGAATGCGGTCGCAGGAGAGCACGGTTGCGAGACGGTGCGCGATGACGAGGGTCGTGCGGCTCTGCATCAGCCGCCCGAGCGCGTCCCTCACCAGGGTCTCGCTCTCGGCATCGAGCGCCGACGTCGCCTCGTCGAGCAAGAGAAGCGGCGCCGCGCGCAGGATAGCGCGCGCGATGGCGATGCGCTGACGCTCGCCACCCGACAGGGTCACTCCGCGCTCGCCGACGATCGTGTCGAACTTTTCCGGCAGCACCCCGATGAATTCCAGTGCGTGCGCGAGCTCGGCGGCGCGCTCGACCTCCGGGTCGCTCGCGGCGGGCCGGCCGAAACGGATGTTTTCGCGGATCGAGGCGGCAAACACGACCGCCTCCTGCGGCACCAGCGCGATGCGCCGGCGTAAAGCAAGTGGATCAACATCGACGAGCGGCACTCCATCGAACTTGGCCACCCCGGAGGTCGCATCATAGAACCGCAAAATCAAATGAAAGATGGTGCTCTTGCCGGCTCCGGACGGGCCGACGATCGCAACCCTTTCGCCCTGCCGCACGGAAAATGACACGCCATCGAGCGCCGAAATCGTCGAGCGTGCGGGATAGGAAAAACGAACGTCCACAAAATCAACTTCGCCGCGCGGGGGGTCCGGCAACCCGACCGGCCGCGCCGGCGGCACGATCGCCGGCTGCAAGTTCAAGATCTCGAATAAGCGCTCTGCCCCCCCCGATGCTTGTGACAGCTCACCCCAGACCTCCGAGAGCTGGCCGAGACCAGCGGCGGCGAACACGGCATAAAGCACGAACTGCGACAGCCGCCCGGCGCTCATGCGGCCAGTGAGCACGTCCTGCGCGCCAATCCACAGCACAATGACCACGCTCGCGAAAACGAGGAAGATCGCAACCGCAGTGAGGATCGCCCGCGTCTCGATCGAATGCTGCGCGGCACGGAAGGCGCGCTCGACCGCGGCGCCGAAGCGGCTCCTGGCCAGCGCCTCATTGGTGAAGGCTTGAAGCACGCGCACCCCGCCTATCATCTCGGACGCATAGGCGGTGGCCTCGGCAAGCGTGTCTTGCGCCGACCGCGAGCGACGGCGCACAGCGCGGCCGAAGCCGTAGAGCGGAAGCACGATGATGGGTATGGCTGCAAGCACGAAGGCGGAGAGCCGAGGACTGGTGACGACCATCATGGCCGCTGCGCCGACGAACAGCACGGAATTGCGCAACGCGATCGAAACCGAGGCGCCGACCGCGGCCTTGATTTGCGTCGTATCAGCGGTGAGGCGGGAGACGAGTTCTCCACTCTTGGCTTCATCAAAATAGGCGAGCGAGAGCGAAACAAGGTGACCAAATACCCCCTCGCGCAAGTCGGCAACGATGCGCTCGCCCAGTGTGGTGACGAGATAGAAACGCGAGGCGCTTGCCAATGCGAGCACCGCCACGATGGCAATCATGACGGCGAAATAGCTGTCGATGAGATTCGCGCTTTCGCGCGAAAACCCGAAATCGATCATGCGCCGGACCGCGATCGGCACGAGCAGCGTAGTTACCGCGGCGACCAACAGCGCGATGAGCGCGGCGCTCGCGCGCCAACGATAGCGCGCGATATAGGGCAGAAGCGACAGCAGCGGCTTGAGCCTGCGGCCTTGCTGGTGCTCGGAGGCGGGCACTGCGGCGCGCTGCGGCTCGCCAACCGCCGATCCGATGGCGCGCGCAGCGTCTCGCTCGACGACGTTCATTTCAACGGGCCATTTGGAACCAGGACAGCGGCCGAAGCCGCGCGACAATGCCTCGTGGCATGGCGGGTGGCAATCGGACGCGGGCCCCCTCTGGCTGCGGCTTGTTTCCGCTGTCGGGCTAAGCTATAGAGCCGCGGCCTCTTAATGCCTCAGCTCAAGGCCCGCGCAACACGCGCAGGATGAATGCCATGAAGCCCGACCTGCATCCGGATTATCACACTATCAAGGTGGTGATGACCGATGGCACCGAATTCACCACCCGCAGCACCTGGGGCAAGCAAGGCGACACCCTGCACCTCGACATCGACCCGAAGTCGCATCCGGCCTGGACCGGCGGTCAGCAGCAACTAGTAGACCGAGGCGGTCGTCTGTCGCGGTTCCAGAAGAAATTCGCAGGCATCGGGCTCAAGAAATAGCGCGTACGTCCACTTGGCGCGTCAAATCTCTGCCCCGCGAGAGTTTTTTTACAGCACGGTCCGCCAAGAGGGCGTCAGCTGCGCGTCTCCCGCGGGCATGTCATGGCCGCCAAATTCGCCACCACGGCGAAATGCTGCCGGCAGGTCGGCCACGCTCCTCGCCTTTACCACCAAAGCGTAACAGCGATAGGATCACGGTAACCGGCTGTTGGAGGGGAAGAGTCACATGGACAGCTATACGGTCCGCATCAATGGCTTCACGCGCTCGGTCGAGTCGTCCGATCCCGATAAGCCGCTACTCTACGTCTTGCGCGGCCTTGGGCTGACTGCCGCCAAGTTCGGATGCGGGCTGGGACAGTGCGGCGCCTGCACGGTTTTGATCGAAGGAAGGGCTGCCCGATCCTGCCAAACGACCATAGCGGACGTGCGCGATAGGGCAGTAACAACGCTCGAAGGCTTGGGCTCGAGTTCATCACCGCACCCGGTCCAGGCCGCCTTCATTAAAGAGCAAGTGCCGCAATGCGGCTACTGCACGAGCGGTATGATCATGAGTGCCGTTGCGCTGCTCGCCCAGACAGCCAAGCCCACCGAAGACGAAGTTCGCTCCGCGCTCGATGGGAATCTGTGCCGCTGCAGCACTCACGTCCGAGTTGTCCGAGCCGTCATGGCCGCGTCGGGTGCGGGAGGCTGAGATGACCGTCCCCGTGAGGCCGCCTCGTGTGTCCCGCCGCGCCGTCCTCAAGGGTGGCGCGCTCACCATCGCCTTTGCATCGAGCAGCCGTTGCGTTGATCTTTTCGCACAAGATGGCGGCAGTTCGCCACGCATCCTCGATCCGAAGGAGGTGGACGGTTTCTTTGCCGTGAATGGCGATGGCACCGTGACGGTATTCTGCGGCAAGGTTGATCTGGGGCAAGGCTTGCGGATTGCCATCCGACAAATGGCGGCCGAGGAACTCGGCATCGGCGTAGAGAAAATCAAATATGTGGAGGGCGATACAGCCCTCACCCCTGATCAAGGGCGGACCTCCGGGTCGAGCGGTATCCAGCGCGGTGGCGTGCAGATTAGGCAAGCTGCCACGACGGCGCGTAAAGCACTCATCGAACTCGCTGCACAACGCCTCGGCAGCAAGCCCGAAGATCTCGTTGCGGTTGACGGCCAAGTACAGCCGAAAGCAGGCGGGGCCGGCATTTCCTTTGCAACCTTGATCGGAGAGCGCCGCTTCGACCTGAAAATTGATCCCAAAGCGCCACTCAAAGATCCCTCCACGTACACCATCGTCGGCAAGCCTCTCCCACGGCCGGACGTACCGGCCAAATGCACTGGCGCCAACATTTACGTTCACGATTTCACTGTGCCCGGGATGCTGCACGCCCGAGTGATCCGGCCCCCGGCGATCGGCGGCAAGCTCATATCGGTTGACGAATCGACAGCCGAGAACCTCGGCGCGAAAGTCGTGCGCATCAAGGATTTTCTGGCGGTTGTTGCTCCCGACGAGTGGATGACGGTGCGCGCCCCGCGCGCGCTTCGTGCACAATGGAGCGAGTGGTCTGGCTTGCCAGAACAGGACAGGCTTGAGGCAACGCTGCGCAACGCTGCCGAGATTACTGACGAACTCTTGGTCAACAAGGGAGCGCCGGAGTTGCCCCTCCCGAAGGGGGCAAAGACGATCGCCGCTAGTTACTTCTGGCCGATGCAAAGCCACGCCTCACTCGGCCCCTCCTGCGCAGTGGCCGATGTGCGCGCTGATAGCGCGACGATTTGGACTGCGTCGCAAGGCACGCATGGCAATCGCCGAAGCTTTGCCAGATTCCTCGGTTTGCCGCCGGAAAAGGTACGGCTCATCTATCTCGAGGGCGCCGGCTGCTACGGCATGAACGGGCATGAGGATGCAGCAGCCGACGCCGCGATTGTTTCGCGCGCTGTCGGACGGCCGGTTCGCGTGCAATGGTCGCGTCAGGACGAGCACGGATGGGACCCCAAAGGTCCTCCCCAACTCCTAGACATTTCCGGCGCAGTGGCTGACGACCGCATCCTCGCCTGGCGCGTCGAGATGTGGCTGCCGCAAGCGACGCGAGGGTTGCCCAACATTCCCCTGCTCGGGCCCGAGGCTGCCGGCCTCGACCAAGTACGCGGTCTCAATGCCGGCCTGATCTCGCAGAATGCCGATCCGCCCTATGCTGCCGACAACGTAAAGGTGCTTGTGCACTGGCTGAAAGACGCGCCACTGCGC
Source organism: Xanthobacteraceae bacterium (assembly GCA_035263865.1). Classification (GTDB taxonomy): domain Bacteria; phylum Pseudomonadota; class Alphaproteobacteria; order Rhizobiales; family Xanthobacteraceae; genus VAZQ01. Next base: position 55,568 of record DATFQX010000204.1, on the reverse strand, counting down.
CCCGCCCCGCTACGTTCACCAGGCAAACCGGCGAACTGCTTCGCCGTCGAAAGCTTTATCGATGAATTAGCTGCCGCCGCGCGAGTTGATCCTGTCGAGTTTCGATCGCGCGGCCTCAGCGATGCGCGTGGCCTTGAGGTCATCAAACGCACAGCCGCTTTGATGAAGTGGCAACCTCGGCCTTCACCAGGTCCCGACAAAGATGCGCCGATCGCACGCGGACGCGGCCTCGCGTATGTCCATTACAAGCACGACGAAACTTATGTCGCGATGGGCATGGAGGTGGCGGTCGAGCGGTCGACCGGAAAGATCACGGTCGAACGTGTCACTTGCGTGCATGACTGCGGCCAGATCATCAACCCGAACGGGGTACGGGCGCAGGTCGAGGGCTGCATCTTGCAGACGCTAAGTCGGGCACTGAAGGAAGAAGTGAAATTCGATCGCTCACGCGTGCTGAGCGTCGATTGGTCCACCTATCCGATCCTCACCTTCTCGGAAGCTCCCAAGCTCGAAATTGAACTGATCGACCGTCCGACCGTGCCTCCAGTGGGCGCCGGCGAAGCGGCCTGCACGCCGGTCGGTGCTGCGCTCGCCAATGCCATCCACGATGCGTGCGGCGTACGGCTGCGTACAGTTCCGTTCATACCAGAGCGGCTAAAGGCAGCGTGGGACCGGCAATCCACCTAACTCTGTCTCCGGCTTGCGTGCCGTTCGACACAGTGAAGCGGGCTTGGCGCGCTAGTTATTCGCACCAGCCTATCGACCGATGCGCGATTATCGCTCCTGCTCGAACGCGGCTTTCAGCAGGTCGATCTGGCGCTCGACCGGATTGGCGCGATCGGCGCGGCTGGGAGTTGCGTGCATGGTGGTATCGAGCCGGCGCACAGCTCTTTGCAGCGCCTTGGATCGCTCGATCAGCAGACGCAGGCGTTCCGGTAAAAGCTTGATGTTGTGCTCGTCGTTGTGCTCGGCACCTGCGAGCTTCACCTTGGCCTTTTCCTTGTTGGCTTGGGCGAGCGTCATTTCGCCCTCCTTGACGGCGCGATGGAGCAGAAGCCAGGACGCAAGCTGCATGAGCCGGGTGGTTAGCCGCATGCTCTCGGTCGCATAAGCGAGTGCGGCGCTGCGGGAAAGCTTTTTCGATTCCTGACGGCCTGGGCCGTCGAGATACGCTGCCGTCTGCTCAACTAGCGCCATGCCGTCGCGGAATAGGTCGGCGAAAGCTTGTGAAGCCGCGAGCCTTTCGCCGAACGAAACAGCCGGATTGACCGACTTCTCGGACATGTCCACGCCTCACGCTACGCACACGTTTTTGCTTTTGCGCCAGCCCCTGGCGAGAGCGGAATCATCGCGCAGGCGCCGATCCCTGTCCAGCGCCGGCCGAACAAAGCTTCACGCATAGTTGCCGGACGGCTACGCTTCGCGGGGGCGAGAACAGATCGGGAAACGCGATCTCATTCGCGCGAACGGGGCGACGAAAAAAGAGCCGCCGAACGGCGGCTCGAAGTTCTAACAGGGAGGCGTCAAACAGAGTGGACAGGAGCCACTCAATGTCCAGAAGATGGACGCCACCAGTAATGATCGTGAAAGCTTAACAAGGTCTTAAGATTTTAAACAATTTACTGCTCCCAACGGACTCTGCTCAGCCAATGCTAGACCGCCCGCAGCGCACGCAGTGGAACGCTGGGCTGGCTCACTTCTTGAAGAACTGGTCGGCGACGGTGCGCGAGCCCTGCTTGCTGCCGATTGCCGCTTGCAGGCGGCCGATTTCCTCCTTGAGAACCGCGATGCGCTCTTCAAGCTCCTTGATTGAGAGCAGCGCGAGATCTTGGCCGATCTCGTGCACGACTTTTTTCTTCGGTCGGTCGTCTTCGTCCACTACCGGCATCGCTCGCCTCCGCTCGAGAGTTTCACGAAAATAGCCTTCGACGCAGCCATTGTCACATCCGCCTCTCCCAATTAAGCAAAGCGCGGCAAGCCGTGTCAGCCAAGGACTTTTGCCATGCCCGCTTTGCCCGCTCAGATGACCGCGATCGCGATCCGTGCGCCCGGCGAAGCAGACATGCTCGTCCCCGAGCAACGCCCGCTACCTCGCCCCAGTGAACGCGAGGTGCTGGTGAAGGTCGCGGCCGCGGGCGTCAACCGGCCGGACGTGATGCAGCGCCAAGGCCTATATCCACCGCCCGCCGGCGCGACCGATATCCCAGGTCTCGAGATCGCGGGCGAGGTGGTTGCGCTGGGTGCCGGTGCGACGCGCTGGAAGCTCGGCGACAGCGTCATGGCGCTGGTTGTTGGCGGCGGCTATGCCGAATACTGCGCCGCGCATGAAACTCACGCGCTGCCGATCCCTGCGGGACTCACGCTCGTCGCCGCTGCGGCCATCCCCGAGACCTTTTTCACCGTGTGGCACAACGCCTTCGAGCGCGGCCGGTTAAGGGCAGGCGAGACCCTACTCGTCCACGGCGGCTCTTCGGGCATCGGGACCGCCGCGATCCAGCTCACCAAAGCATTCGGCGCCCGCGTTTTTGCCACGGCCGGTTCGGCGGAAAAGTGCGACGCCTGCCGCCGCCTCGGCGCCGACCTCGCCATTAACTATAAGGCGGAAGATTTCGTCGCCGCGGCCAAGACCGCCAGCAACGGCAGGGATGCCGACGTCGTTCTCGACATGGTCGGCGGCGACTACATCGAGCGCAATTACCAGGCTGCCGCCGTGGAGGGGCGCGTTGGTGCAAATCGCCTTTCAGGGCGGCTCCAAAGCGAGCGTCGATTTCCGCCGCATCATGCTCAAGCGGCTTACCCACACCGGCTCGACGGTGCGCGCGCGCTCGGTCGCCGACAAGGGCGCGATCGCGAAGGCCTTCGAGACGCATGTGCTGCCGCTGATCGCCGCGGGAAAGGTCAGGCCGTTGATCGACAGCACCTTCCCGTTCATCCAGGCGTCTGCCGCACACGCGCGCATGGACACGAGCGCGCATATCGGCAAGATCGTTCTGAGCCTTACAATGCTCTGAAATCGTTGGGTTTTCGCTCTTGCTCGGGCGACTCTCTCGCAGGCGCTTTCGCATCCTTGCGCAGGCCTCGCGGGCCGCGAAATCGACGTAAATCGACGTAAAGCTCGCTTGCCTCGGGCCTTGAGTCACTCCGGCGAAAGCCCGGCGAGGGGGTCGACAGGGGTGGAGCTGGGAGGACGTCGGTTGCAGCTTGTCCGCGCCTGCGTCAGGGCGCTGTTGATCTTGCTTGCCCTGGGCGCCTCTTCCGCACGCGCGGTGGAGGCGATCAATGTGCGCACCGATGCGCAGGCGATTGACCTCACCGACTCTGCCGAGCGCTATCGCACCGACGCCGACCGCCTGCTCGTCTCTGCCGCTCCCGGACCTGACGGAATCATCCGCCGCATGGACGTGCGCGCGCGCGAGGGAAACACCAATTGGGCTGTCTTTGCGCTCGCCAATTCCGGCGACGAACAGATCGAGCGGCTGATCGTCGTGCCGCACTACCGCATGGTCGGCTCGGGCGTGTTTTGGCCCGATCTCGGCCGCTCCCGCGTTGCCAGCATCACTTCGAGTGGGGAACGTCCCGAACGTCAAGACAGCGCTACCGCAGACATCTTCCGCATCACGCTCGATCCGGGCAGCGTGATGACCTATGTGCTCGAGCTGCGTACCGACAAGCTCAACCAGCTCTATCTATGGCAACCCGAAGCCTATAAGGACAAGGTCAACAGCATCACCCTTTACCACGGCATCGTTATCGGAATCGCCGGATTGCTGGCGCTATTCCTAACCATTCTGTTCGTCGTCAAAGGCAGTATGATGTTCCCGGCCGCCGCAGCGCTGGGTTGGGCGGTCCTCGTCTATATCGGCATCGACTTCGGCTTTTGGGGCAAGGTGTTCGCGCTCTCGCCGGATTCCGAGCAAATCTGGCGTGCGTCGGGCGAGGCGATCCTGGCCGCGACGCTCATCGTATTCCTTTTCGCCTATCTCAATCTCAATCGCTGGCACGTGCGCTACGCCCACATCACTGTGGCCTGGCTTGCCTTCCTTGCGGCGCTCGTTGCGCTCGCGCTCTACGAGCCGCCGATCGCCTCGGGTATCGCACGCGTGTCACTCTTTGTCGTCGCTTTGCTGGGCTTCGCCCTGGTCGTCTATCTCTCGTTCCATGGTTTCGACCGCGCCGTCCTCTTGATCCCGACATGGCTGTTGCTCGTGCTGTGGGTGATCACGGCCGCGCTTGCGGTCAGCGCCGTCATCACTAATGACATCGTCGGCCCGGCCCTGCTCGGTGGGCTAGTGCTGATCGTGATGCTGATCGGATTTACGGTGATGCAGCACGCCTTCGCCGGCGGCGTGACCAGCGGCATCGTCTCCGACGTCGAGCGTCGCGCGCTCGCGCTCACTGGTGCCGGGGACATGATCTGGGACTGGGACGTCTCCGCCGACAAAGTCTTCACGAGCCCGGAGACCGAGACGCTGCTCGGGCTCAAGCGCGGCTCGCTCGAGGGCCCGGCGGCACGTTGGTTGGATGTGTTGCACCCGCTTGATCGCGACCGATTCCGCGCCGTGCTTGACAGCGTTCTCGAGCAACGCCGTGGGCGGTTGAGCCAGGACTTCCGCCTGCGCACGCCTGACGGCCATTACCTGTGGCTCACGCTGAAGGCGCGGCCGGTGGTGGGCTCGGACGGTGAGGTGGTGCGGCTCGTCGGCACCCTCACCGACGTGACCGAGTTCAAGAATGCGGAGGAGCGGCTCCTCCACGACGCGGTGCACGACAGTCTGACCGGTTTGCCCAACCGCGAGCTGTTTCTCGACCGGCTGGAGGGCGTGATCGCATTCGCCAAAGCCGATTCCGCCATCGAGCCGACGGTGATGGTGATCGATCTCGACCGATTCAAGCAGGTCAACGATTCGCTCGGCGTTGCGGTGGGCGATTCGATCCTGCTGACGTTGGCACGGCGGCTTGGGCGTTTGATCAAATCTCAGGACACGCTCGCTCGCCTGGCAGGCGATCAGTTCGCACTTATCCTCCTGTCGGAACGCGAAACCGAGCGCGTCATCGGCTTTGCCGAGACCCTGCGCAAAGCGCTGCGCGCCCCCATAACATTCAACGACCGAGAGCTCTTTCTCACCGCTTCAATCGGGGTCGCGCTCCGCGACAGTGAGCCGCGCCGCACGGAGGAGGTTCTCAAGGATGCGGAGCTTGCGATGTATCATGCCAAGCGTATTGGCGGCGACCGCATCGAAGTGTTCAAAGCCTCGATGCGGTCGCGCCTGGGCGACCGCGTTACGCTCGAATCCGAATTGCGGCGGGCACTCGAGCGCGAGGAGATCGCCATCCTATACCAGCCGATCGTTCGCCTTGAGGATCGTTCGATTGCAGGCTTCGAGGCGATGCCCCGCTGGAGGCATCCCAAAGCAGCCGATGCGTCGCCTGCGGAGTTCATCGCCATGGCCGAGGAGGTTGGCCTCATCGTCGATCTCGGCATGTTCGTGCTCGAGCGCGCGGCGCGGCAGCTGAGCAGCTGGCAGCGCGCCATGCGCCGGCGCGACCCGCTGTTTGCCACGATCAATATGTCATCGCGTCAACTGCTGCGGCAGGACCTGATCCACGATGTGCGCACGGTCATCGCGCGGGCGGGCCTTGCGCGCGGCACGCTCAAACTGGAGCTCACGGAATCGCTGGTAATGGAAAATCCCGAGCACTCGGCGCAGATGCTGCAGCGCATCCGCGATCTTGGCGCCGGGCTGGCGCTTGATGACTTCGGGAGTGGCCACGCCTCGCTCGCCTATCTGCAGCGGTTTCCGTTCGATCTCATCAAGATCGATCAGTCCTTCGTGCGGACCAACGGCAAGGGAGCACGCCCCGTGATCCTGCGTTCGATCATAGCGCTCGCGCACGACCTCGGCATGGAAGTGGTAGCCGAAGGCGCTGACACCGATTCTGATGCGGTCGAGCTCTTTCAGCTCGGTTGCGAGTACGCGCAGGGCTTGCGCTTCGGTGAGCCGATGAGCGAGGACGATGCCAAGGCGCTTTTGGAGGACAATGGCGCGAGAAACGAGGGCGGTCTCGCGCTTCGCACGCAGATCGTTCAGTAGCAGCCATTACGGGCGCGAGCAAAGCCCGCGACTCCCGATTCCGTAAACTCTTGCCTGCACTTGGGGACCGCGGCTCTCGCCGCCATCGCCGCTCGACGAATGAGTAACCGAGCGGATTCGTCTAAATAGTTGAGCGACGTGCGTACCTACGCGTGCCCAGCCTCGCTCGAGAGCATGCCAAGATCGATCCCGATCTTCCTCAGCGCCTTTTCGTATTTGCCGCCGGTATCCTGGCCGAAAATCAGCTCCGCATCGGCGGCGCAATGTAGCCAGCCGTTATGCTGAATCTCATTCTCGAGCTGACCCGGCGCCCATCCGGCATAACCGAGGGCGAGAATGGCGCTTTGCGGCCCCTCTCCGCGTGCAATCGCCTTGAGGATGTCGAGCGTTGCGGTCAGGCAGATGCCTTCATCGATCGGCAGTGTTGAGTTCTCGATGAAGAAGTCGCTCGAATGCAGGACAAAGCCGCGTTGGGTGTCGACCGGACCGCCCTTGAGCACCTTCACGCCGCCGGCGCGCCCCGGAAGCTTGATCAGCTCAGCCGCGGGGACAACCTCGAGCTGCACCAGGAGGTCGGCAAAGCTGATGTGCGCCGCCGGCTGATTGACGACGATGCCCATGGCGCCCTCGGTGGAATGCGCGCAAACATAGATCACACTGCGAGCAAACCGGTCATCGCCCATGGACGGCATCGCGATCAGCATCTGGCCGTCCAGATAGCCGCGTTTGCCCGGCTTGCGCGGCTGCGGCTTGGACTTTGCCGCTTTCTCGGGCGTCATCGCCTCGGGACGCGGCGTCTCGGATTCGGGGTCGGAGGTCGCCTCGTCCTCGTCCTGCATGCTGGTCTTGCGAGGAAACTTCATGTCGAAATGCTACCTGATTGGGCGCCGATTGCAAACGACGCACACTCGCAAATCCGTACATGCTTCGTGCCACGATTCGAGCCGAAGCGTAGTAAGATCTGTGTCCTTTTCATGTATGTTCTTCATGTATGTTCCGCCAGCCGGTTCCGATTACACGCGGGTTCACGATGAATTCAGTGGCACGCGAAAAGTTTCAGCCGTAGATCGGGCGACCATGACCGGTCTCAAGCGGCTGCGGCGGAGCGCCGCGCTCGTCGGCATCTGCACGATGAGCCTGATCGCGGCAAGCGACGCGAGCGCCGACGACGCCTCGCCATGGGACGGCGACGCCCGCAGCGCCGTGCGCCTCGTCGCGGGCTCGTCACCCGCGCCTGAACAAGCCGCGATCCGCGCCGGCATCGCCATCCGGCTGAAGAACGGTTGGCACACGTATTGGCGCTATCCCGGCGATGCCGGCGTTCCGCCGCGTTTCGATTTTGCGGGATCCGAGAACGCCAAGTCCGTCGAGGTGCGCTGGCCTGCACCGCAGCGCATCTCCGAGCAGGGTCTGGTCGCGATTGGGTATGCCGGCGACGTCATCCTGCCGCTGGCGATCGTGCCGCAGAACAGGGAAAAGCCGGTCAAGCTCCGGCTCAAGGTCGATTATGCGGTGTGCGAGACGCTGTGCGTGCCGGCGGAAGGACAGGCGGAACTGGTGATCACCGGCGGCCCCTCCTCGCATGACGCCGCGTTGGCGGCGGCCGAAGCGCGGGTTCCGAAAACGGCCTCCCTGGGGGAGACCTTACCCTTCGCCGTCAAATCGGTTCGGCGCGAACAGGCTAGCCTTCGGCCTCGCGTCATCATCGACGTTGCGGCGCCGTCCGCAACCCAAGTCGATTTGTTTGCCGAGGGCCCAACACCGGATTGGGCGCTGCCGGTGCCGATGGCGGTCGCGGGCGCGCCGGCCGGCTTGCAACGTTTCGCTTTTGATCTCGACGGCGCACCGCCGGGAGCCACATACGACGGCGCGCGGATCGCGCTCACCGCGGTCGCGGGAGATAGCGCGATCGAGGTCACAGTCCGTCTCGACTAATTCGCGGGGCGCGCTAAGTTGGCGGGCCTTGCCCTCCAAACGGCACGGGGGATTCAAAACCACAATTAAGTGTCAAACCAAGAGGATGACGATCATGCCCATCAAGGTCGGAGATCAACTGCCCCAGACGAAGTTTCGCGTGATGACGTCGGAGGGGCCGGCGTGGAAGACCACCGACGAAATCTTTAAGGGCAAGAAGGTCGCGCTGTTCGCGGTGCCCGGCGCCTTCACCGGCACTTGTCACAAGATGCACGTTCCTTCGATCATGCAGAACGCCGACGCCATGAGGGCCAAGGGGGTCAACACGATTGCCGTCACCTCCGTCAACGACGTATTCGTGATGGATGCCTGGAAGAAGGCGTGCGCTGCCGACAAGGTCGATTTCCTCGCTGATGGCAACGGCGAGTTCGCCAAGGCGGTCGACCTTACCTTCGACGGTTCTGGCAATGGGCTTGGCACGCGCTCGAGGCGCTACGCCATGCTGGTCGAGGACGGCGTGGTGAGGAAGCTCAACATCGAGGAGGCGCCGGGTAAGGTCGAGGTCTCGGGCGGGGACGCCTTGCTCAAGCAGCTTTAACTCGAATCTCGAGGATGCAGAGCCGCCGGTCAGCTATGGCGGCTGCCCCTTGCCGGCCGGCAACCGCGCATCCTCGAGGGCCTCGCGGGCCAATCGGTCGGCGCGCTCGTTGAGCAAGTGGCCGGAATGCCCGCGTACCCAATGCCAACGCACGCGATGGCGTGTGAGCAGCGCATCGAGCCGCTGCCAGAGATCGACGTTCCTGACCGGCTTGCGATCTGCGGTGCGCCAGCCGTTTCGCTTCCACTGGTTAATCCAGGTGAGAATGCCGTTCCGCAAGTATTGGCTGTCGGTGTGAATGTCCACGAGACAGGGGCGCTTGAGCGCTTCGAGCGCCGCGATCGCAGCCATCAGTTCCATGCGGTTGTTGGTGGTGTGAGCCTCTCCGCCCTTCAGCTCCTTCTCTTGATCGCCAAAGGCGAGGATGGCGCCCCATCCGCCCGGCCCCGGATTGCCCGAGCAGGCCCCATCGGTGTGGATGACCACGTGCGGCTCGCTCATCCCTCGATTCCATAATCGCGCACGGTCTTGATCGCCTGGTGGAAGCGCAATTTTCGGTAATATTCGAATGGGTCCTTGGGCCGTACGAGCGCGCCGGGCGGCACGTCGAACCAATCGACCAACCGCGTGAGCAGGAAGCGCAGAGCCGCGCCGCGGGCGAGCAGCGGCAGCGCATGGCGCTCCTCGTCCGAGAGTGAACGCACCTGCGCATAGGCCTGTAGCAGGCTCCTACCCTTGGTGACGTTATAGGAGTGATCGCTTTCGAAGCACCAGGCGTTGAGACAAATCGCGACGTCATAGGTGAGCGCATCCGTGCAGGCAAAATAGAAGTCGATCAATCCCGAAAGCTTGTTGCCGAGGAAGAACACGTTGTCCGGAAAGAGGTCGGCGTGAATGACGCCCTGACGCAATTTAGACGGCCATGCCTTTTCGAGTTGGGAAAGCTCGGCGGCGAGAAAATGCTTTAAGTCGGGCTGCACCTCGTTCGCTCGTTGGCGGCAATTCTCGTAGAGCGGCCGCCACCCGTTGACCGACAGCGCGTTGACGCGGCTGTGTTTGAAATCGAGGCCGGCGAGATGCAGCCGCGCCAGCGCATCGCCAAGCGCGCCGCAGTGCACCGGCGACGGCCGCCTAATCCACATGCCGTCCAGGAAAGTGACCATCGCCGCCGGCCGGCCGGCGAGGCGACCCAGCACCTCGCCGCGTTTGTTCTTGACGGGCTGCGGGCAGCTGATACCACGCGCGTGCAGATGCTCCATCAAGCCGAGAAAAAACGGCAAGTCCTCGGACGCCACGCGCCGTTCGTAGAGCGTGAGGATGAAGTAAGCGCGGCTGGTATGGACAAGGAAGTTCGAGTTCTCCACACCTTCCGCAATGCCCTTATAGGCGAGCAGCTCCCCGACGTCGTAGTCGGCGAGAAACGCCCCAAGCTCCTCCGCCACGACATCGGTGTAGACGGCCACGTTCATCCCTCATGCGTGTGCCCACCTCCGGGCGGCGGCAAATCCGGAAACGGGGCTCGGTGGGAACGCGATGAATGACGATTTCCAATATCTGATTCAATAAGCGCGCGTCCTGTGCTCCGCCGCGCGCGGGCTCATTCCGCCGCCTCGGATCCGCGCAAGACCCGCGGCAGCGGGAAGAACATATCTTCATCGGCCGTGGTGATGGTCTGCACCTTCACGGCATAGCGCTCGGCGAACGCGCCGATGACCTCCTCGACCAGAACCTCCGGCGCGGAGGCGCCGGCGGTGACGCCGAGACTGGCGATCGAACCGAACAGCGACCAATCGATGTCGTCGGCCCGCTGCACCAGCGCCGCGCGCGGGCAGCCGGCGCGTTCGGCTACTTCCTTGAGGCGCTGGGTATTCGATGAATTAGGCGATCCGACCACCACCATGGCCTCGACCATCGGCGCCACCTCCTTGACCACCTCCTGACGATTGGTCGTGGCATAGCAGATGTCTTCCTTATGCGGCCCGTGGATGTTCGGAAAACGCGCCTTGAGCGCCGCTACGATACCGGCGGTGTCGTCGACGGAGAGCGTCGTTTGCGTCACATAAGCGAGGCGGCCGGGATCGCGCGGCACGAAACGCGCGACCTCCTCGACGGACTGGACCAGCGTGATGGCGCCCGGGGGAAGCTGCCCGACCGTTCCGACCACCTCGGGATGGTCGGCATGCCCGATCAGCACGATCTCGCGGCCACGCTTGTGGTGGATCTCGGCCTCACGGTGCACCTTGGTGACCAGCGGACAGGTGGCATCTAGCGCGAACAGATTACGTTTTTGCGCCTCTGCGGGGATCGACTTTGGCACGCCGTGAGCCGAAAAGATCACAGGCGCATCGGTGGCGGGGATCTCGTCGAGCTCTTCGACGAAGATGGCGCCCTTGGCCTTGAGACTCTCGACTACATACCGATTGTGCACGATCTCGTGGCGTACGTAGAGCGGCGCGCCGTAGCGGGCGAGCGCCTGCTCGACCGTGTCGATGGCGCGTACCACCCCTGCACAAAAGCCGCGCGGCGAGCACAGCAGCACCGTCAGCGCGGGCTTGAAATCAGAAGCTTCCGTCATTTAGACCTCGATTGGGACGGGTCGCACTCGACATGGGCCTATGCCCTGCGTCTGTCAAGCGAAGCCGTGCCGGCACAGTATCTGCTGTTCCGCTAGCCGCCACCCAGCCATGCCTCGTAGCGCGCGTACAATTGCGACGTGTGCAGCGCGCCGTCGTGATGCACGAGCGGCGCCAGCGGGCGACCGGCAGCTTTGAGGCGAACCGCCATGTAGCGGTAAGCTTCCGGATAGGCCGAAAGCTCGCTCGCCGCGAACAGCTTGTCGAAAGCCCGCGATGGCTCGACCGGATCGAGCCGGTCGCGCTCATAGACGGCAGTGCGCTCGACGATCGCCCAGCGGCCGTCTCTTCGCACCAGCCGATCGAGAAAGCGCGCGTAGGACGTCATGTCGGCGAGCACGCCGCCGATCTTCTGGCGCACCAGGATGGTGATACTGGTCTCCGCGAGCGCGCGATCGTGTGCAAGCCGCACGCAGGAGGGAAAAATCTGATGTTTAGAACGCTGGCCGGCCTCGAAGCTGTGCCGGCAGTGGGAGACAAACTCGCGAAAGCTGCCGCTAAACCAGGAGACCGCAATCTCACCCTCCGGCACGAAGGTTGCGAGTAGTTGTGGCCATTTGCCCTGATCGCGATAAAGGCCCCAGGCTTGGATCAGCTCGGCGCAGGCGTATTTGTGGTTTGCATCCATAGAGCGCTCCCTTGCTCCGCCCCTCATCTGAGGAGGGACGTCTCCCGCAAATGATCTTTGTTGCGGCACTTGGTAAGATCAGGCGAGCTTGTGACAAAACCAAGGGCTCGCATGAAAGCGATCGTGATGCACCGCTATGGGCCACCGGACGTGCTTGAATATGAGACCGTTCCGGATCCCGAGCCGCGTGCTGGCGAGATCCGTGTCCGCGTTCAGGCCGCCACCGTCAATCGCGTGCTCGACGTGAGTTTGCGCGCGGGCAACGAGCGCGCACGCGGAGCCATCCTTCCGCTGATCCCCGGCGTCGATTGCGCTGGCATCGTCGATGCGCTCGGCGCTGGCGTTGCGCGTTGGCGAAAGGGGATGCGGGTTGCAGCCGCGGGCGTCATGCCGCTCGAGATTTGTTCCGAGAATGGCGACAACTATGCCGGGCCGACCGGCATGATGGGCATCAAGCGACCGGGCGGCTTCGCGGAGTTCGTGGCGGTGCCAGCCTGCGCTGCCATCGAACTGCCCGATGAACTCGATTTCCATGCGGCCGCGGTGATCACGCGGCACGTGCCGACCGCGTGGAACCTGCTCGTGAACGTAGCCGAGCTCAAAGCCGGCGAGACCGTCCTCATCATGGGCGCGGGCGGCAATCTCGGCTCGATTGGCATCCAGATCGCCAAGAACGTAATCGGCGCGAAGGTCATTGCAGCCGCGGGTTCCGACGAGCGCGTCAAGACGGGTCTCGGCTTGGGCGCCGATCACGCCGTCAACTATAACGCCGCCGACCTAACGACCGAAGTGATGCGGCTCACTGGAGGCAAGGGTGTCGACGTGCTCTATGACAACATCGCCAATCCGAAGGTGCTGCCGAGCGCCTTCCGCGCGATCGGCTTCGGCGGGCGGCTGGTGACCGCCGGCGCGCACGCCGGGCCCAATGTCAGCATCGATTTCGCCCACCTCTATCACCGGCGCATCACCATCAAGGGGCGGCCCGGCTACCAGGCATCCGACCTGCCAAAATGCTTTGCTGCCGCCGCCGAAGGCAAGATCAAGGCGCAGATCGAGCGCATTCTGCCGTTGTCGCGCGCCGCCGAGGCGCACAGGCTTGTGGAGTCCGGCGAGTCCATCGGCAAGATCGTGCTCGATCCGACGCTGGGATAAAGGCGCGGCCCTCGCGGGTGCGATCGTTTACAAGGGTCCTCAAACGACAAAGCTCCGCATTCACATCGCCCCCATTGCGCCGACGCCGGGAGAATGCCTATATTCCCGGTACTTCCGTCATCATCGATGACACCAAGCTTCGCCCGCGAGGGCGGGCGGAGCACAGAGGAGATTTAGCCATGACCGCCACACCGCTGATGCCGAAAGCAACCGCCGTCTGGCTGGTCGAGAACACCGCGCTCTCGTTCGATCAGGTTGCCGATTTTTGCAAGCTTCATCCGCTCGAGGTGAAGGCAATCGCCGACGGCGATGCGGCGCAAGGCATCAAGGGCCTCGATCCCGTGCTCACAGGCCAGCTCAGCCGCGAAGAGATCGAGAAAGGCGTCGCCGATCCGGATTACCGGCTCAAGCTGCTCGATCCCAAAGTTCGCTTGCCAGAGGCGAAGAGAAAGAAGGGCCCGCGCTATACACCGGTATCGCGTCGCCAGGATCGCCCGAATGCCATCCTCTGGCTTGTGCGCAACCATCCCGAGCTCAAGGACAGCCAAATCATGCGGCTTGTCGGCACCACGAAGTCCACTATTCAGGCGATCCGCGAGCGCACCCATTGGAATGCCTCGAATCTACAGCCGATGGATCCGGTCACGCTTGGGCTGTGCTCGCAGATCGACCTCGACCTCGAGGTTCATCGCGCCGCCAAGGAGAAGCCGGCCGAGGCCGAGGTGCAGGGCGCCACGCTCTTGCCCGCCTCGGAGACCACCGTTCGCCGCGAGCCCGAGCCCGAGGAGAAGAAAAAGCCGGCCGACGAACTCGATGTTGATGCCGTCTTCGCCAAACTCAAGCAGCTCGGCGGCAAGAACGAATAGCGCATCTCGTGCGATCTACTCGACGCGCCGCCGCCAGTAGTCGAGACTCAAGCGGCCGCCGCCGGTGACAAAGGCGAACAAGAAGCCGGCGATGATCGCCACATTCTTGGCGAACTGGACCGTCTGCGTGCGGCGCTCGGCGCCCTGCAGTGCCCAGAATCGGTGCGAGATCAGCGTCGCGACGATGACGAAGACGATCAGTCGCCCCGAGCTTGCTGGGGTTCGCCGATCATCGCGTGCGCCTCCTTTTCGGCCGATTAAATCGTTTTCGGCTCTCTGCGGCATGTCGATCAAGACCGCGCTGCATGCGTGCTTGACCGCGCTGAGCCGCCCTCGCTAGCGTGCGTCACGCATAACCGCGAGCGGAGACATGAAAGCGCGAAAGCGAATCTTGTTCGCTGCCATCTGCGTGCTGGCCTCACCCTTGGGAGCTGCGGGCGGCCAGTTGGCCGACGGCGCGATGCATCCCGCAAGCGCGGCCAGAAAGCACATCGCTGGCGTGAAATATGAAGACATTCCGAGCCCGAAGGCAACGAAGAGCGCAACGGGCGCTGTTCCGCAAAAGTCGATAGGGATCAGGAAGCATTAGCATCGTTCTCGCGCTGCGCGGAACCTTATTGGGGGCGAATCCCCGCCGCGTGACGGAACCGCAAACGCGTCTAATTTTGTCCGCATTGCTCGCGCATCTCTTTGCGGGGTCGGCATCATGATACGCATTGTTGCAGTGTGTACGTCCGCAGCACTCCTCGCTGCTTGTTCCGGCAGCGACCGAGTCGAAGGCATTGTTCCGGCGTGGGTGAACACGCCGCCGCCGCCTGCGGTTCAGTACTCGGTGCGCAGAACCCATGTAGAAGCGGGTGCTGCTCATAACTCCGTGCCGGCGGCCAACCCTGCCCCAGAGCCGCAGCGCGAGGCGAAGAAACCCGAGCCGCAAAGCTCTCCCGAAGAGTAGACTGGGTCTACGGCGCCGCGGCGGCGTGCGCCAGTTCACTCATATCATCCGAGCTCGAACGTGGTGACGCCAAACACCCGTTCGAGTGTCAGCGGACGAATCGCTCCCGTGTACATCCGCGCCGTCTCGAACACCGGCAAGAGCTCGCGCTCTTGCGCGAGCGCGACCGCCTCGTCGTTGACGCTTGGCACATCGAGGAAGATTTCGCGTGCGCCCGCGGCCGCGATCAGGGCGGCGAGGACCGCCTCAGCCGCGGCGCGGTCATCGGCGATGAGCGGGCCGATTTTGTGGCCGCGCCGGCACGGCCGGATCACGCCCCAGCCGGCAAGGCTGCCATCGCGCACCAGCGCGCGACCGATATGGCCGAGCGCGCTGATCCACGCGCGCAGGAATGCCCTGCGCGGCGCCGGAAAAACCTGCGCATCGTCCGCCTCTACCGTTGCAAACGGCACCGCCGCGAGCGGCATGACACCCGCCGGCGGCCTCGAGGTACGAGCGACGCTGCCGCCGTAGCGGATATTGGCATAGGCGAGCCGGAATCCGGACTTGCGATAGTTTTGTTGCTGCGCCACCACCCCGTCGAGGCCGATGGTGCGCGCACCGGCATGCGCGATCGCCGCGTTCCAGATGCGCAGCCCATAGCCGCGGCCGCGCAGGTCAGGCCGCACGATATAGAAGCCGAGGAATGCGAAGGCGCTATCGTAATTGAGGCAGGAAATCGTCGCGGCCGGCGCGCGGTCGAGCTCGCCGACAAGAAAGCCATGGGAATCGACGGTGCTGAAACACGCGGCGTCGCCCAGCCCGGGATTCCAGCCTTCGCCCGCGGCCCAATCCACTGCGATGGCAATCTCCTCGGGCCGCATCGCGCGAATGCGCAGATCAGCGGCGCAGGTCATTGTGCTTTGCTGACGCTAGAGCGCAAACCCTTGCGCTCCAAGGCGGCGCCGATTTCCTCCAGGATTGCGGGATCGTCGATAGTCGCCGGCATAGCCCAGGGCTCGCCGTCCGCGATCTTCTTCATGGTGCCGCGCAGGATTTTTCCCGAGCGTGTCTTCGGCAGCCGCGCGACCGTAATTGCGAGCTTGAAGGCGGCGACGGGACCGATTTTTTCGCGCACGAGCCCGACGCATTCCTGCTCGATCTCGGCAGTCGGCCGCTCGACGCCGGTCTTGAGCACAATGAAGCCGCAGGGGACCTCGCCCTTGAGTTGGTCGGCGACGCCGATCACGGCGCACTCGGCGACATCCTTATGCGCGGAGAGCACCTCCTCCATTCCACCGGTCGAGAGCCGATGGCCGGCGACGTTAATGATATCGTCGGTGCGACTCATGACGTGGATGTAGCCGTCTTCGTCCTTGAAGCCGGCATCCGCCGTCTTGTAATACCCGGGAAACTCGGCGAGATAACTCTCCTTGAACCGCTCGTCCTGCTGCCACAGCGTCGGCAGGCAGCCCGGCGGGAGCGGCAGTTTGAGGACAATCGAGCCGATCTTGTTCGCTTGAACCGGCTTGCACGTATCGTCCACGATGTCGACTTGGTAGCCGGGCATCGCCACCGATGCGGAGCCGTACTTTACCGGTAACTGGCCTAGCCCAACCGGATTTCCCGCGATCGCCCAGCCGGTCTCGGTTTGCCACCAGTGATCGATCACCGGTACCTTGAGCAGGTTTTCGGCCCACTGGACGGTGTCGGGGTCGGCGCGTTCGCCGGCGAGGAACAAGGTACGGAATTTCCCGAGATCGTGTCGCGCCAGCAGCTTGCCCTGCGGATCCTCCTTCTTGATGGCGCGGAAGGCCGTCGGCGCCGTGAATAAGGCAACGCAGCCATGCTCGGCGATGACGCGCCAAAATGCGCCGGCGTCGGGCGTGCCCACGGGCTTGCCTTCGTAAAGGATCGAGGTGCAGCCGTGCAGCAGCGGCGCATAGACGATGTAGCTATGGCCAACCACCCAGCCGACGTCGGACGCGGCCCAGTAGACCTCGCCCGGCTTGACGCCATAGAAGTTCCGCATTGACCATTTCAGCGCAACCATGTGGCCGCCGTTATCGCGCACGACGCCTTTGGGAATTCCGGTGGTGCCCGAGGTATAGAGGATGTAGAGCGGATCGGTCGCTTGAACCGGCACGCAATCATAGACCGAGCGCGCGAACACGATCGCCTCGTCGCGCAGCTTGGCCCAGTCATGGTCGCGCCGGGAGACCAGAGCCGCCTCCTCCTGCGGGCGCTGAAGAATGAGACAAGCCTCGGGCTTGTGTCCCGCGAGGCGGATCGCCTCGTCGAGCAGCGGCTTGTATTTCACGACGCGCCCCACTTCGAGCCCACAGCTAGTGGACAGGATCGCTTTCGGCTTGGCATCGTCGATCCGGGTCGCGAGTTCTTTCGGGGCGAAGCCGCCGAAGACAACCGAGTGCACCGCGCCAATGCGCGCGCACCCGAGCATGCCGATCACCGCCTCGGGAACCATCGGCATGTAGAGGACGACGCGATCTCCTTTGGCGACGCCGAGATTGCGCAGGATGGCAGCGAGCACCTGCGTCTCGACCTGCAGACGGTGATAGGTGATCGTGCGCTTTTGCCCGCCGAGCGGAGAATCGTAGATGATCGCGGCCTGTTCGCCGCGCCCGGCGAGGACGTGGCGGTCGACCGCGTTCCAGCAGGTGTTGCAGACGCCGTCCGTGAACCAACGCCCGTACACGCCGGCCTTGGGATCGAACACCTGCTTAGGCGGCTCGATCCAATCAATGTCAGCCGCCGCTTCGCCCCAGAAAGCCTGCGGGTCGCGCTGCCAGCGCGCATAGACTTCGTGGTAGCGGCTCGCTGGCGCATCCATGACGCTACTCCCTTGTCGATCCGTTTTGGTCGGCGCGTAAGCGCCATTGTGAGCGCGCCCGGGGAGTTTGCAAGTCGCGTCGGCTGCGTCCAGCGGCCGTGCGGCAAAATGCTAGGGCACGGGGTCAGCCATTCATGGAGCGATTTGACAAGGAGACGGGCCCATTGAAATGATACGATCAGCAAAGAATGATTACGCCGTGACCCTCACGCCTTACGACATCGATCTCGACCGTAACCCGGCGAATTTCCAGCCGCTCACCCCGCTCTCGTTCCTCGAACGCTCGGCCGCCGTCTTCCCCGACCACACCGCCATCATCCACGGCGCATTGCGCCGAAACTACGCCGAGTTCTACACGCGCGCTCGCCGGCTGGCGTCTGCGTTGGCGAAGCACGGGATCGAGCGCAGGGATACAGTCTCGGCGCTCCTCGCGAACACGCCGGCAATGCTCGAATGTCACTACGGCGTGCCGATGGCGGGCGCCGTCCTTAACACCATCAACACGCGGCTCGATGCCGCCATCGTCGGTTTCCAGCTCGACCATGCCGACGCCAAAGCGCTGCTCGTCGACCGCGAGTTCTCGAAGCTCGCGAAAGAGGCGCTCGCGCTCGCCAAGGTCAGGCCGCTGGTCATCGACTACCACGATCCCGACTTCACGGGCGCTGGCGAGAGGTTGGGTTCAACCGAGTATGAGGATTTCGTCGCCTCCGGCGATCCCGACTTCGCCTGGAAAATGCCGGCGGACGAGTGGGACGCGATTTCGCTCAACTACACCTCCGGCACCACCGGCGATCCCAAGGGCGTGGTCTATCACCATCGCGGCGCCTATCTGCTCGCGATAGGTAATGTACTTACCGGCAGCATGGGGAGGCACTGCGTCTATCTCTGGACGCTGCCGATGTTCCACTGCAACGGCTGGTGTTTCCCGTGGACCCTCTCCGTGGTCGCTGGCACACATGTATGTCTGCGCCAGGTGCGCGCTCCGGCGATGTACGACGCAATGGCCCAGCACAAGGTCACGCATCTGTGCGGCGCGCCCATCGTGATGGCAACGTTGCTCAATGCGCCGCCGGAAGAGAAAAAGCCGCTGCCGCATGTCGTGGAGTTCTTCACCGCGGCGGCGCCGCCGCCGGAAGCCGTGCTGGCGGCAATGAAGGCCGCCGGATTCAATGTCACGCATCTGTACGGGCTGACCGAGACCTATGGTCCCGCTGCCGTGAACGAATGGCGCGCCGGCTGGGATGCGCTCGCGCCCGCCGAGCAGGCGGCAAAGAAAGCGCGCCAGGGCGTGCGCTACGTGCCGCTCGAGGCGCTCGACGTGCGCGATCCGGACACGCTCGCGCCCGTCCCGTGGGACGGCGAGAGCATGGGCGAGGTGATGTTCCGCGGCAACGTCGTGATGAAGGGTTACCTCAAGAACAAGTCGGCAACCGAGAAAGCCTTCGCTGACGGCTGGTTCCATTCGGGCGACCTCGGGGTGATGCATCCCGACGGCTATATCCAGCTCAAGGATCGCTCCAAGGACATCATCATTTCTGGCGGCGAAAATATTTCCTCAATCGAAGTGGAGGACGCGCTCTACAAGCACCCGGCGGTCGGTGCGGCAGCCGTAGTAGCAAAGCCCGACGACAAATGGGGTGAGACGCCCTGCGCCTTCATCGAGCTCAAGCCTGGTCAGAAGGCGACACAGGAGGACATTATCGCCTGGTGCCGCAAGAATCTCGCGAGCTACAAATGCCCGCGCTACGTGGTGTTCTCAGAGTTGCCGCGCACGTCGACCGGCAAGATCCAGAAATTCAAACTGCGCGAGATGGCGAAGGCGGTGTGAGGCTACTCCGCCGCCTGGCGCAGACCCAGCTGTCGTAGCGAGCGGTCGATCCATAGCCGCGTGAGCTTCTCCTGCACCCCGTTCTGACTCAGTCGCGCGCGCAGATTGTCGAAGTCGACGCGGTCGAGATCCTGGTCCTGGTTGAAGCAGGAAAACACCACGCTTTCGACGCCGCTTGCGGGGTCGCGGTGGACTTGCAGGCATTGCGCGCAGATTTCCTTCATCATGCACTGCATCGGCGAGTTGATGGAAGCGATCGCCTTGTGGCCGGGCTTGAAATGCTGCGCAAGCATGCCCTGCCGCGCCCGCGAGACCGCGGCCATCATGCCGTCCGAGCCGATCGCAATCACGCGATCGACCTCGCCGAGCGGGATCGGCGCCGCCCCCAAGGTGCCCGATGCGTAGGCGTCGAGCGCCGCGACGATGTCGCCGACGAAGGCTTTGTCCTGCGCGCGCTCGGCGCGAAAGCCGGGCGGTTCATCGCAGCACCATACGATGGCATCGGCCGCGCGCTCGATCTCCTCGACCTTGTAACGATCGATGGCGCGCTTGTAGCCGGCAAAGTAGAGGACGCGGCTGCCATTTCTGCGCAGCGCCTGCCCGATCGAGAACAGAACCGCATTGCCGAGCCCCCCGCCGATCAGCAGCACGCTTTCGCCGCTGGGCGTTTCAGTCGGGTGCCCGGTCGGCCCCATCAGAATGACCGGCTCTCCGGGGGCAAGTTGTGCGCACAAGTCGGATGAGCCGCCCATTTCCAGCACAATCGTCGACAAGAGGCCACGCTCGCGATCGACCGCGGCCCCGGTGAGCGCGAGCCCCTCTTTGGCGAGCCGGGTACCGTCTGCGTCGCGCGATATCGTCTCGTAATTTTGCAGCCGGTAGAATTGGCCGGGCCGGAATGCGCGCACAGCCATGGGCGCGCGCACAATGACCTCGACGATGGCGGGGGTGAGCCGGTTGACCGCGTGCACAGAGGCCCGCAGCTCCTCGTTCAGTCGTCCTACCAACTCCACCGGCGAGACGTCCGATGCGGCTAGCCGCGCCAGCATTCGGCTGACGACGGGGTAACCCTGCTTGGCGCTCGCCATCGCTTTAACGACGTTGCCTGCAAAAGAAGGGTGCAGATCGCCGAAGAAGCTGATGGCGCGGCTGTCCGCGCGCACGCCCATCAGCACGTGGGCGGCCGACGGTTTGGTGATGCGCTCGGGCGTGAGGTTGCGGCCGTGCTCGTCGACCGCCTGAAAGTATTTGCCGTCGATGCGCACGTGCTGCGGCTCTTCGCGCGCGAGCACGGTATTGGGTTGTGTCCCGGCCGCGACCAGGATGGTGCGCGCCGGCAGGATGACCTCGCGCGGCAGAGCGGATGGATCGGCTTGGGAGAGGCGCAGCGCGCGGGCGCAGCCGAAGTCATCGAGCAGCACCTCTTGCGGCGTCAAGCGCTCGGCAAAGCCGATCCCTTCCTCCAGCGCCTTGCCCACCTCTTCGTGGTTGAGCGTGTAGCTCGGGGAATCGATCAGTCGGCGCCGATAGACGATGGTGGCACTACCCCATCGTGACATGAGCTCGGCGAGCCGCGGCTTGCGGTCCTCGCGCGCGGCCAAGTCGCGCTCGGCGCGAATCTCTCGCGCGTGCTGCAGGAACTCGGATGCGGTTTCTGTTTCCGAAGCGGTCCAGTCGGCGCGCACCGCCGCTTCCCCGCGCTCGGCGATCAGCGTTTCGTAACGAGTGAGGAACTTCTCTACCTGCAGCGGATAATAAGCCAGCGCCTCGGTCGCGGTGTCGATGGCGGTGAGCCCGCCGCCGATGATAACGACGGGCAGCCGCACCTGCAGATTCGCCAAGCTCTCGGCCTTGGCGGCGCCAGTAAGTTGCAGCGCCATCAGGAAATCGGAGGCTTGGCGCACCCCGGCGGCGAGGCCGTTCTTCATCGGTACGATTGTCGGCCGCCCCGCCCCGGCGCAGAACGCAATATGGTCGAAGCCGAGTGCAAAAGCGCTATCGATTGTGAGCGTTCCGCCGAAGCGCACGCCGCCAAACATTGTGAATTCAGTGCGCCGTTCCAACAGCAGACGGATGAGCTTGAGGAAGTTTTTGTCCCAGCGGACGGTAATGCCGTACTCGGCAACGCCGCCGAAGCCGGCCATCACGCGAGCATCGAGCGGTTCCCGTAACTCGGCGACGTCGCGGATCGGGCGGAATGAGGTGCGCGCGCCGCCCAGCCCGACACCGGAAATATCGGGGTCGAGCGGTTCGATCTTGAGTCCGTCGACCGCCACGAGGGTGTGGCCATCGTTGATCAAGTGATGGGCGAGCGTGAAACCTGCGGGGCCTAGTCCCACGACCAGCACCTTGTGGCCAGTCGCAGGCTTCGGCACCGGTCGGCGCAGATCGAGCGGGTTCCAGCGCGTCAGCACACCATAGATTTCGAAGCCCCAGGGCAGCGCCAGGACCTCTTTGAGGATTCGCGTCTCGACCTGCGGAATATCGACAGGTTCCTGCTTCTGGTAGATACAGGCCTTCATGCAATCGTTGCAGATGCGGTGGCCAGTCGCGGCGCACATCGGATTGTCGATCGCGACGATCCCCAGCGCGCCGATGGTATGGCCGCCCGCCTCGACCAGATTCATCTCGGAAATTTTCTCCTCGAGTGGGCATCCCGCGAGCACGACCCCGAACACGCTTTTCTTGAACTCGCCGCTCTTCTCCTTGAGCCCCTTCGCGCAGGAATCTTTGTCCTGGTTGTGGCACCAGATGCAGTAGTTGGCGTGATCGAGGGCGCCGGCGAGATCGGTGCCGGGGTCAGTGAGTGCGAAGCCATCGCGGGCGCGCCGCTGCGAGGGCGGCAGCTTGAGCATCGCCACGCCGTCCACAACCTCGGTCTCAACCGCAATGAGATCGTGCGGGTCGATTTTGCGCGGCAGCTTGAACAGGACGCCGCGTTTGTGCCAGCGCTGGCCTTGCGGCGTGTGGGTTGCCCAGGCAGCGTAGCGCGCGGCAAGATCGAGTGCGGCGGCATGCTCGGCCTCGGCCTTCATCCAGACGTC
This sequence comes from Xanthobacteraceae bacterium, assembly GCA_035263865.1. Taxonomy (GTDB): domain Bacteria; phylum Pseudomonadota; class Alphaproteobacteria; order Rhizobiales; family Xanthobacteraceae; genus VAZQ01. Next base: position 33,031 of record DATFQX010000204.1, on the reverse strand, counting down.
GACCCGCTCGGCGAAGCGCAATTCAGTCAGCTCGCCGCCGATAAGCGGCTCGAGCTCCCGACGCAGCGCCTGCCCGTCGAAGCTCGCCGCTTGATCAGGACCATATTTTTTCGCGGCACGGCGCTGCACGAACAGCCGCTTCACCGCGTAGAGCGGCGCCAGCGAGTCGTGGCGCTTGCGCAGCGCCTCGACCTCACCCGTAACGCCGAACAGCGCGGCGATGAAATCGTCGAGTTCGACCGCAAGCTCGACGATGAGATCGGAATAAGTCTTGGCGGCAAGCGCATCCGGCGCAGCGCGCGCAGCCATCAGTCGATTGTGCAGGTCCGTATTGCGCCGCTGAAGGAACTCGACAAAGCAGCCGTCGAGCCGCGCCAAGCCGGTGCGACAATAGAGGTCTTCAAAGCGCAAACCAAACGCGAGGGAAAGACTTTCGCTCATCTAATGAGGCACCCTCGATGGACTTGTGCCGGATCCTATGCGGTCGCCAGACCCGCAATCGGGAATTTGCTGCACGAGAGCCTCTAACCTACGGTGCGAAATCGGGCGATTACCGCAGCTGGAATCGGCACACCCTTCCATTTAGCCGGATCCTCTGGGTCGCGCCCGGCCCAAACCCGGATCTCGCTGCCTTCGACGGCAAGCTCCCCGCTTATCGAGATGCGATGCGTCACCTCGAAGCTCGAGCGGTTAAATTTGGTGACCTCGGAGGCGATGTGCGCCACATCGTTGAACTTAGCGGGTCTAAGAAAGCGGGCCGTGGCGTCGACCAGCGGTATTCCGACGATTCCGAAGGCGATCGACAGTTGGTTCGGTTTCACCTCAAGCGCTTCCTCGAAAAGACGCCACACGCTCCAATCGAAATATTCGAAGAAGCGGCTGTTGAAGACGATGCCAGCCGGATCGCAGTGACCCCATTCGACCGTGAATTGCCGGCGGAGGACGAGATTGGCCATGCCCGGTTCCGGGTTTCCTTTCTGGCGGATGGCGCCACAAAAGCCCGCCTGCGCGCAGGATGTCAAATCCCCCAAACACGCTTGCGGGACCTACGGAACCGATGCGAACGCTAGGCAGAAACAAAGCCGGGAGGGCCCCGCTGCGCAGCCCCGACATCGAGGCTGGCATTATCAAATTTTGAAGTCGGCCTTTGAGTTGGGACGACCAGGCCGATCAGCAGACCCAGACTCTCACATAGCCCCAACGGCTCAGGAACCACCGCCAGCAGCCATAATCGTCGTAGTAGGCATAAGCGCCGAAGCCACGAAAGCCGCGGCGGAAATGGGCGATGTGATGGAAGCCGCGCAAGTGACCGACAGTGCGGAAAGCGCCGCCGACGTGGCTGACGCTGTGAAAGCCGCCATGGACGTGGCCGACACTGTGGACGCCGCCATGGAACACGTGTCCACCGCCGTGACCGCCGCCATGTCCGCCAGCATGTCCACCGCGCGCGGTCGCGATGGTCGGCGCGAGAGCTCCCGCGACGACTGCGGCCATGAGAGCAACCGCAAGCGCCGTTTTTCGAAGCATGGATCTATCTCCTCTGCAGACCATCCACCCGCGGCAATGCTACCGACGTCGGCTGAACTGACGCTGAATGCCGCATCACGGATGCGTGAGTCTGGCGCCATCTCGCGCTGCAGGCACCCTTACGGACGGCACTGTCAGGTTGGTGTAAGCAAAATAGTGAAGACTAACTGCCCGTGCGTTGAAATGCGGTCACGTCTCGCCGCGTGAATTGCTCAAACTGCGTCGATCCCCTCGGTCGGCGACCCACATCACACATTCAGCATCGGAGGGAATTGATCGTGCTTCTCATCGCTTATTATGTCGCCTTCATGATCGCCGGTGATCTCGCGGCTTATGCCATTGGCCTCGTCACCGAACTTGAATTTGGCGGTCACGTGAGCCTCATCGTCTTTCTCGCGCTGTATTTTTTATTCTTATGGATTGCCTGGATCCTGGCGGTCCGGTTGACAAAGCCGAAGCATGCGGAAGCGGAGAGCGCCCCATCCTCGTGAGATGGCGAAATAAGAGCGCCATCTCCTGAAGGCCGGTCTAGCCAGTGCGGGCGAAGGCCAGCGAGAACTTTGCGCCACCAGTTGGGCGATTTTCAACGGTGATCGTTGCCGCGTGCGTATCAGCGATGCGTTGGACGATCGAAAGTCCCAGTCCCGCGCCCCCTGCCCGCCGCCGATCGCGACGCCAGAAGCGTCGAAAGATCAGCTCCCGTTCATGCTCCTTGATTCCAGGCCCCTCATCAAGGATTCGCACCGTGCCGCCGTCCTCGACGACGACCTCCACCGTCGCCCCAGCTGGAGAATGGTTGATTGCGTTCTCGACCAGATTACGAACCGCTCGCGACAGCATCTCCCCGTTCCCATGGACCCAGACGGGTGCTTGGCTGCCGCTCAATGCGATGTTCTTGCCTTGTGCCAGCGCCAGCGGGGCAGCGAACTCCGCGATCTCGGCGCAGATCGCGCCCAGATCGGCCCGCTCTGCAGGATCAATCGAGAAAGTCTCCAGTTCCGCGATCTCGAGCAGCTGGCTGACGATGCGCGCCATTCCTTCGATGTCTTTATGAAGCGCTTTCGAAATGCCTCCATCTGCCAGCGCGTCGATGCGGCTGCGCAAAATGGTCAGCGGCGTGCGCAGTTCGTGGGCCGCGTCGGCAGTAAACTCACGCTGAACGCGAAACCCCGCTTCAAGTCGATCGAGCGCCTGGTTTACCGCCTCGACGAGCGGCAAAATCTCTTTGGGAATCTTTTCAGGTGGCAGTCTTATATCTGTTCTTCTCGGATTGATCTTCTTCGCCATTTCCGAGGCGTTGAGCAGCGGCCGCAATGCCCGCCGGAAAATCACGATGTCGATCGCCAGCAGAAATAGCAACATCGGCAAGGTGATCCATCCCACACGTTTGAAAAAGTCAGCGACGATGTCATCAACGATCACATCCCGATGTGCGAGATCCTCGCCGACTTGGATCCACACCTTGCGTCCGCCCACCTCCTTGATGAGGCTGACACCGGAAATCGCCGCACTTCCCCGCCGCGTCTCCAGATACGCGACATCGGATGAGTGTGGATCGGCGGAGAATATCGGCGACCGCTCCTCGAGCGAGGAAAACAGGACCTGCCCGTTCTCGTCGATCACCGCATAGGCGTACCGTCCGACGGCCTGCGAATAGATGTCCTCGAGCGCAGGCGGCAGATCAAGTGTCCAGCTCCCGTCCGCCTGCAACACGAGGTAATGCGCAACCAGCTGCGCCTGTTCGCGCATCGCTCGATCATGCAGATCGTTGGCTGCCCATTTAAAGAACCAATAGAGCACCACCGGCATGACAATCGCCGTGATCACCAGCGCGATCGCGTGCAAGAAAATGATTCGGGAGAAGATCGATTTGGATGAAATCACGCCGCCTTTTCCTCGGATATGAGGTATCCGACGCCGCGAATCGTGTGGATTTGCACCTTGGCGCCGCGCTCGGACAGCTGTTTGCGCAGGCGATGGATATAGACCTCGACTGCATTCGAGGCGACATCGCTGGACAGACCGAAAATATGGTCCTCGACCAGTTTTTTCGAGACAACGCGATCCTTGCGCCGCATCAAGAGTTCGAGCACGGCAGTCTCGCGGGCTGAGAGGAGCTGTGGCTTGTCGTCGATGAACGCTTGCCGGCTTTCCGTATCGAATGCAAGGTTTGCAATTTGCAGCGAACGTCCCAGCAACTGGCCGGGACGCCGTAGAAGCGCTTCCAAGCGAGCCAACAGTTCTTCGAACGCAAACGGCTTGACAAGATAATCGTCCGCCCCGCTGCGCAGTCCGCTGACGCGATCTTGGAGGCCTCCGCGGGCAGTGAGCACTAGAACTGGAAGCGGATCCTCGCGCTGGCGTATCTCGCGCAAGATGGGGAGGCCGTCGCCATCGGGCAAACCGAGGTCGAGAATCATGGCGGCGTAGCGCGTCGTCGTTACCGCGGTCTGCGCCTCGGCCGCCGTCGTGAGAAGGTCGGTTTCGTAGCCCGCAGCTTGGAGGCGCTGAGTCAGGAGCTTCGCAAGCTCCTCGTTGTCTTCAACAACAAGCAATCGCATAGGCAATCGATTCCGTCACGCGCGTTCGGCCACGATAAATTGTACCACGTCAAGGAATTCGGCGCATTGCCGTGCGCCGCAGTAGGATGAGCAACAGCTGCCGCGTCGCCTCACGGACGGCAACGCAGAAGCCCTCCCCAGTCGCAGTAACCGACACCGATGCGGCAACAGCCGAACGACCATCTCGAGCAGTAGTAGAACTGGTAATCGGAGCCGCAACGGTCCGAGCAGTAGTAAGCTCCGAGCGTCACATCGAAGCTACAGTGATTGCGAAATCGCCTCGGCAAGAATGCCGGATCTTGCCAACCGACACGCACGAAAGGACCAGGCGGATAGGCTTGTTCGCCGGCGTGGGTGCCGGATGCACCAGCGAGACAAGTCAACAGGGCGAGCTGGAGAATCCTCACACGCATTCCTGCATCATGCGTGGCGTCGACACAACATAGCACTATGCACACGAGATCGAAACGATTCGGCAGAAGGGCCGCGCACAACGGCTTCCGCGGTGTGCACGGTGCGCAAGTCACTAATGATCGGCGTGATCTTCGACGCGCTGCGCGTCGGCGGCCGCGATCTCCCTGACCTGCGCAGGAGGCTTGATCGGCAGCCGTACCGTCACCCGAGTCCCCTCGCCTTCCTTGCTCTTGACCGCGATCGCGCCGGCGTGAAGCTCGACGACCATCTTGACGAGGTAGAGTCCGACTCCGGTCCCCACGATTCCGGAAACATTGCTGCCGCGATGATAACGCTCGAATAATCGGTCCAGGTCTTTTGCGGGAACACCGATTCCGTGGTCATCGACAGCGACAACGACTTGTTCCGAATGAACTCCCGCGCTGATTTCAATAGGATCGCCGCTCGGTGAATATTTGATCGCATTCGACACCAAATTGCTGAATACCTGAAAAAGCAGCTTCGGGTCGCCCATCATCTGCAAAGGTTCTGGGCCGAACCGCTCCAGGATTTGGGATCCGGGCGCTATCTCGCGGTGCAATTGGCTGACCTCGCGCAGGAGTATGGAGATGTCGATCGCCTCCGGATGGAAGTAGAGGCCGGCACCGCCGTCGAATAGGCGCGACGTATTCAGGAGATTGTCTATCAAGTGCGTTATCCGCAACACCGCGCCACGAACCCTGCTGGCGCGCTCGTTGATTTCCTCGGTCGGCATGCGCTCTTTCAACTTTATCAGACGCTGAGCGTGACCATCGATGATCGTCAACGGCGTACGGAATTCGTGTGAAGCCATGGACACGAAGTTGCGTTGGAGCAGAGCCAGTCGCTGCTCCTGCGCCAGCTTCTCTTCCAGCATGGATGCCTGCTGCGCGAGCACACGCTGGCTACGCATCAACTCGATCGCATTATTGCGAAAAACGACGGCGGCGCGCGCCATCTCGCCGATCTCGTCGCGCCGCTCCGTGCCGGGAATATCGATATCCGTATCGTTGACTGCGAGGCGGTGCATGCGCTGAGCCAGTTGCAACAGGGGAGTAGAGATCGAACGGCTGATGTAGAACAGTGCGCCGACTACCATCACGCCCGCGATCGCCATCGCCAGCGCGACCAGCCAAAGCGCTTGCCGATAGGCGAGAGCAAGCCGGGCGCTCGCCTCCTCCGCATTAGCGACGGCCCGGTCGGTGAGAAGGCCCAACGTGTCACTCGCCGTGTTGTATGCGGATCGCGAGCCCGTCATGTAGGTGGCGATCGCCTCGGCCTTGCGATCGGTGCGCGACATGGCAACCATCTGGTTGACGATTTTTCTGTAATCATTCCACCGCTCTTTGAATTGCGCGTAGAGTTCGCTCTCCGCCGCATCGTGGCGAATCTGCTCGTAACTGCGCTCGGCCTGTGCAATCGAGCGGTCCAATTGTTCCATCTCCTTCTCGGTCGCGGTGATCTGGGATGGCTCCGCCGACAGAAGGTTACTGCCCTCGATCGCCCTAAAATCCGACGTGAAGTTGTTAAGATCGCCGAGCACGCGGGTGTTCGGCAACCACAGCTCTGCGATATCTGCAGAGAGGCTGTTGAAGTTGCTCAGACGCGAAATGCTAAACAGACCGAGGATTACCACCAACAGAAAGAAAAACAAAAAAACTAAAGTAAGATGGAATCTGATCGAACGGGGCTGGCGCATAGTGGCCGAATGTCAGGTTGCTGAAAGCATCATCTGCAAAGCGCACATAACACGGTCGAATATAGTAAGGTGCGGCAAACCGGGAAACTGGGTTTGCGGAAATTTTCGCTCGTAAGCCCCAATATTAACCTAATATCCGGTTTCTGGGTCGTATTGGTGCGGCAGCATGGCGGAAACGCGCAAAAGGATCCTGTGCATTGAAGACGACCGCGAGACCGCGGCGCTGATTGCCGAAGAGCTCGTGGAGCGGGGCTTCGAGGTCAGCGTCGCTCATGACGGTCGGACAGGTCTCGCCGCGATCCTGAAGAACATGCCCGATCTCGTCCTGTCAGATATCAGCATGCCGGTAATGTCCGGGTTCGAACTGCTGGAGCGGCTGACTGCGCTCGAGCCTCGCTTCGCGAAAATGCCGTTCGTATTCCTGACCGCCCTGACGGATCGCGATGATGAGCTGAAGGGCCGCCAACTCGGGGCGGACGACTATGTCACCAAGCCAATCGATTTCGATGTGCTCACCACCATCATCAATGCGCGCCTTGCGGGGGTGGCACGTTCGGAGCTGTGGCCGAAGCTCGTGCAGCTCAACGATCGGGAGGTGGAAACACTGACCTGGGTGGCGCGCGGCAAAACGTCGGCCGAAATTGCGCAGATTCTCGGTCTGACGAAGCGGACGGTCGATTTTCACATCGACAACGCGCGCACGAAGCTCGGCGCCGCGACGCGCACCCAGGCCGTGATCAAGGCGGCGACTGGGCGTCTCATCGAGCCGTAACACGAGCGCTAGCCGGCAGTCGTGTGTCACTGCATGAAGATGGCAAGCGCCAACGCAAAGGGCGCGATAACGAGTCCAAGGTAGACCCAGGTCCGATATCCCTCGAGGTCTTTGGGAAGCATGAAAAGGTGGAGCAAGATCCATAGCCCGACGGCGACTCCCAAGGCGAGCCTGATAAGATCGCCGGGGGTCTCATAGGCAGACCATATGCTTTCGTTCTGAGGGGTGCTGACGCGTGCAACGACCACCAGCAGTGCCCCAATGAATAGGGCGCGAAGGACGATAGCCCCTATTCGCAGGCTAATCGGAATGTCGGCCTGCGCCGGGTTTGTCTCAGGCGAAAGCTCCTGCCTGGACTCTTCCGTAGTAATCTTGGCACTCATGGGTTCGGGGCTCCGATTTCCGAGACCGAGAGCCTGGCACGATGAACTGACCCGCGCCCTTCCGACTTCCCGGCTGGATCATAGAGAAACTCGTTACAAGATGTAAGTTCCGTGGGCCGCTGGCGTAATGCCCCGGGCGCGGAACAGGGCCAATTCGCAAGCATTGCTCGCGGCTGCAGCAGAGTCGCGAGGGGTGCCTTGCCTCGGCCGCCTCCGGGACCAGGGGCGCTCGCCCCCCGCCCACCTGCCGCAGGCAGCGCGCCAAACAACGGGCTAGACAGCCCGGCCGAGCCAGACCCCACGAGCGATAGCCGGAAGCTATTGTTCAGCGCTGTTGTTAGGTGTCCACCTCGGCGTGGCCTCGTTCGTGCGGCATTGCCGGCGCGGCGTCGCTCGGTCTGCCTAAGAACAGCGTCTGCAGCGCCGGCACGACAAGAAGCAGCATGATCGGTCCGACCAGCATGCCCCCCACCACCACGGTCGCGAGCGGGCGTTGAACTTGGCTGCCGATGCCGGTCGAGATTGCAGCCGGAAGCAGGCCGATGCAGGCCGACAACGTCATCATCAAGATCGGCCGCATTTGCTGTTCGGCGGCATGGAACATGGCCTCGACGGAGCCCATGCCACTTGCTGCAACTTGGCGATAGCCGTTGACGATGAGGATTCCGCTCATAACGGAAACGCCGAAAAGCGAGATGAACCCGATGGCAGCGGAAATGCTGAAAGCCAATCCGGAGACGTACAATCCTAAAATGCCACCGCAGACTGCAAAAGGAATTCCGAGTAGCGCCATGAGGCAGTCACGGAATGAGTTAAACAAACCGTAGAGGAGCATCATGATAAGCGCGAGAGTGATCGGGAGGATGACCGCAAGCCGGCTCTTTGCCTGTTGCAGGGATTCGAATTCCCCGGCCCATTCGATGCGATAGCCCGTGGGCAGGTTCACGTTGCGCGCTATCCGCTCCTGCGCCTCCGCGACAACGCTTGCGAGGTCCCGACCCCGCACGCTGAACTTGAGGGCCACGAAACGCTGGTTGCGCTCACGAAAAATGTAGGAAGCACCCGTATCGAGCGTAATAGTTGCGAGATCACTCAACGGTATATATGCATTACCGCTGTCGGTCTGAACTCCGACCTTGATGTTATTCACCGCCTCGATGCTGTTCCTATATTCGGGCGCAAGCCGCACCGTCACATTGAATTGTCGATCTGCCTCCAGCAGCGTCGTGGCAACGGTGCCGCCCAGCGCCGCTTGGATGACCATATTTAGGTCGCTGACATTGAGCCCGTAGCGTGCCGCCTTTTCCCGATCGACCTTGATGTTCAAGTTGGGCTGCCCGAGTACCCAAAAAACTCCGAGATCGGCAACTCCCTTGACCTCACTGACTTCGCGCAACGCCTGTCTGGCAATCTGCTCCAGAGTGGCGAGATCGCGACCAATGATCTTGATCGAGTTGGCGCCCTTGACGCCGGAAATACCCTCCTCGACGTTGTCCTGAATATATTGCGAGAAGTTGAAGCTGATGCCCGTGAACTCATTCGCGAACTCAGCCTGCAACTCGTCGATCAGCTTGGCTTTTGTCCTTCCCTTGGCCCACTCCTCAAAGGGCTTTAGCGGCACGAAAAATTCGGCATTGAAGAATCCCGCTGCGTCGCTGCCGTTGTCCGGGCGGCCATGCTGAGAAACAACTGTGATCACCTCGGGATGACGAAGCAGGATCTCCCGGAGTCTGTCGACGATCGGCATACCGGCTTCGAGCGATATGGTCGGCGGCATCGTCGCGCGAATCCAAAGATTACCTTCCTCGAGCGTCGGCAGAAATTCACCCCCAAGCCGAAGGCCGAGGAAGCCGCTGATCCCAAGGAAAAGCAACCCCATGGCCACCGCAAATCGCCGATAAATCAGTGACCAGCGCAGCACCGGAGTATAAACCGAACGTAGCGCCCTCACGACCGCGGTCTCGACTTCGCTGACGTGTTCGGGGAGCAAGAGGGATGCCAGGCACGGCGTCACCGTGAACGTCGCGATCAGGGCTCCCACCAAGGCATAGGCGTAAGTCCGCGCCATCGGCGCGAAGATTTGACCCTCAACTCCCTGCATCGTGAATAGCGGAATGAAGGCCGCCACGATGATCGCCGTCGAGAAGAGCACCGCCTTGTTGATTTGCAGAGCGCTGATCAGAATCAGCCGCAACCGATCGTTCCATGTCTGCGGACCGGATGAATCCGTCTCGCGTGTTGGGTCAACACCCCACTGTCCCGATGCCAATTGCTGCAACAGCCTTCGTCTTTCTTCCGGCCTTGCCTGAAAATTTCGATAGACATTTTCCACGAGAATCACTGCTGCATCGACAATGATGCCGAAATCTACCGCGCCCACCGACAACAAGTTTGCGTCTTCGTTCCGAACCACCAGAATGATGATGCTGAAGAACAATGCGAACGGAATATTGGCACCGACGATGATCGCGCTGCGCAAGTCGCCGAGGAAAAGCCACTGGATAAAGAAAATGAGCAGGCACCCAAATACGAGATTGTGCAGCACCGTTGTGGTCGTGACCGAGACGAGCGTGGTGCGGTCGTAGAAGGAGACCAGTTTCACGCCGGGGGGCAAGCTTCCGTCGCTGTTGATTTTGTCGACTTCCGCGCGCACCCGCGCCACGACATCATTCGTGTGCAGCGTGCGGTTCATGATCACGATTGCTGCGACGACGTCGTTCTCTTTGTCACGACCGGCTTTGCCTAGCCGGGGCACGTGACCGACGGAGACCTTCGCAACATTTTTCACAAATACGGGGACACCGTTCGATTGCGAAAGCAGGACGTTTTCGATGTCGCCAACCTTGTAACCCTGCGTCAAATCTGCCGAACCGCCGCTGTCCATGAGCCCTACGCCGCGGACATTGACGGACTGCTGGCCCATGTTGATGGTGCGGCCGCCCACGTTGATGTTAGCATTGCCGATGGCTGCGATGACCTGAGGGAGGGTGACGTTGTAGGCGTCGAGCTTGTGCAGATCGACTTCGACATCGTACTGCTTGGTGGTTCCGCCCCAAGTATTGACCTGGACCACGCCAGGAACGGTCAGGAGACGGCGCTGCAGGATCCAATCCTGGACCGTGCGCAGATTCGTCAACCCGAAGTTCGGCGGTCCAACTACCTGGTACCGGAAAATTTCGCCGACTAGGCTGGTGCCCTGGATCGTCGGCTGCACGTTATTCGGGAGATTTACGTTTTGCTGCAGGTTAATGGCGGTCTGCGTGAGAGCAAAGTAATAGTCAACGCCGTATTGGAATACGACGCGAACGAACGAGAGGCCGTAGAACGACGTGGAGCGAATGACGTTGACCCCAGGAGTTGGAGCAAGTCCCACCTCCAGCGGGATGGTGTAGTAACGCTCCATCTCTTCGGCCGAGAGGCCCGGCGCTTGCGCGGTGATCTCGAGAATGACCGGCGCGGGATTGGGATAGGCTTCGATGTTCAGCTTGCTGAACGCGATCAGGCCAGCGCCGATGAAAACCAAAAGGCACAGCAAAACAATCGGACGTCGGGTCAGCCCGAATGCCAGTATCCCATTCAGCATCGATGTCCTCTCAACCCGCCGTGTCTCGCCGCTCGAGCGAGAAGATCAGCGCGATGCCGTGGCCAGAGCATTGCTCAGGAACAGCGCGCCTTCAGTGGCGATCAGCTCACCCGGCTGGACGCCCTCGAGGATCTGCCGGTAGCCGTCCTGTTGCAGGCCAACTTTGACGGTGCGTTTGGTGAAACGGCGCCGGTCGGCGGTGACCCACACCGTCATTGTGCCGTCTCCTTCGCGCACGACACCGTCGAGCGGAACCGCGACGGAGCGCACGGGAGCGCCGGTGCGAATCATGAATGTCGCGAACATTCCCGAGCGCAATTCGTCGCGCGGATTCTGCACTTCGGAACGGATGAGGACTCGGCGCGTGAATGGATCGACCATCGAGCCGATGGTGGAGATGCGCCCCTCGAACGTGCGCTCCGGAAAAGCGCTGACCTTCACCTTGACCTCTTGCCCGACGCGAAACGCAGGACTGTCATTCTCGGGGACGTTCGCGAGCATCCACATTGTGGAGATGTCCGCCACCAAATAGGGCGCGGGGGGATTTCCCGGTTGGACGAAGAGCCCCGGTGCCGCATTGCGGGCGGTGACTCTGCCTGCGATGGGGCTCGGAACGACAAGGATCGGATCGGCCTTGCGCTCGGCAATAATGCGATCGATTTCAGTATCGCTCTTGCCGAACAGGCGAACCGCATCGCGCGCTGCGCGCAGCGCGCCTTCGGCGGTTTGCTGGTCCGAGGCCGCCTGCTCCATGTCTTTTTGCGACACCGCGCGCGTCTTGTAGAGCTCGCGCAGGCGCGCGAGGTTTCGGGTTGTGAACTCCAACACCCCCGCGGCGGCGATCAACGTCGATTCCGCCTGCAGGAGATCGGGGCTGTCGATCGTGAATAAGGTCTGCCCCTTTTGGACGTCATCGCCGACTTTGGCGAACAGACCGACGATCCTGCCCTGATAGGGCGTAAAGACCTGGACCGTCATTTCCTGATTGAAATCGATGCTGCCGACCGATTCCTTCTCGATTGCAAACTCGCGCTCGCTGGCGGCCTCAGCCTTGACCGATCCGAGCTGCGTATCCGTGAGGTTGACGGTGGGCGGACCGCCTGCGTTGCCCCCAGCGGGGCTTGAAGGAGCGCCTTGCGCCTTGGCAGTCGTCGCCGCCGCGCCGAGCCCGGATTGCGACCAACCGAGAAGACCAAGCGAGGAATAGGTGAGAACGGCGGCAACGAGAATTGCAGCCGCAATCGCCGCCACTAGTGCGGTATTTCTGCCGTGAAAAGGCATAGATACGCTACGTCCAGGCTGATCGATCGGCGCGACGATGGCCACTGCCCCTCCCGGGGGTCTACTGATATTAATCACAGCTAAACACTTGATCTTTGGTTGTGGTAACCGCGTCACAAGCGCAGCCGCGGTGCTTGGCCGAAGCGGCCAGTGATTGGAGGTCTGTAAGGGGAAGACGGATTGAGCTGGCGCAGGGCTCGACAACTTCTGCCCATATTGCTGGCCTATTAACCCGAAAACGGGCAGTCCTACCGCTGCAATAGCGGTTGGGCGATAAGGGTCGCGCAGTTCGAAGACTCTGACCGACGTGGGGACCATGGAACCGACGCAAAGGTCCGCGCTTGCTCGCCTCCTTAACGGGCTGAAACGCGAGCAACACGATTATCGGCCTTCGTTGGAAGTCTTCCCGGCGCTCAACATCGAGAAGCTCGCCGGGGACATGAGGCTAGCGACAGTCGGGGCCGAGCGCGGCACCCGGGAAGAGCCGGCCTCAGGCGGCGTTGCCTTCGACGACGTCGAGAATCGGATCATCGAGCGCGTCGAAGCCGAGAAGAACGCGGCCCACGGCCTGCTTCTCGACGAGTTGCGCACGTATAAGGAGCGCTTGAGTGGTCTCGACTTCGAAGGGCGGTTTGCGACCATTCGACAAGCTGCACCGGCGGCCGTGAGCGAATTCCGCGCTGAAGCGGCGCAGGGCCGGGACGAGCTGCACCGCCTGCGCCGGCATTTGCGCGATCTGGAGGTCGAACGCGACGAGTTTCAGCGCCGCAACAAGCTCAAGCGAACCGCGCGCTGGGCATCTGGAGGCAACCTGACGCTCAAGGTCGGCATTCTTCTCGCCGTCTTCGTTTTTGAGATTTTTCTCAACGGGTTCTTTCTAGCGAAGGGAAGCGAGCTCGGGTATTTGGGCGGCGCGGTAGAGGCCTTCACGTTCGCGCTGCTCAATGTCGGCGTCAGCTTTCTCATCGCGGCCGCGGGCGTGCGTGAGCTCAACCACCGCAATTTTTTCCGCAAGTTTTTCGGACTGCTATCCCTGCTTTGCTACATCGGGTTAGCCATCGGTCTTAACCTTGCCCTCGCCCATTATCGTGAAGCCTCGGGATCGCTCGTCTCCGATGCGGGGCGCGAGGTGCTCGCGCGGCTCGCGGCCTCACCGCTCGCGATCGCGGACTTGAAATCCTGGCTGTTCTTTGGCCTGGGGATATTGTGCTCGTTGATAGCGTTTGCCGACGCGTTCCTTATCTTCGATCCCTATCCGGGATACGGGACCCTGGAAAAGCGGCGTACGGAGGCGCACGAGGCCTATATCAGGCAAAAGAACGATCTGATCGCAAAGCTTCTCGAGATTAGGAATCAGGCGATCGAGATCCTCGAGGAAGCGAACCGCGACCTCTCCATCCGGCGCGGCGAGCATGATGCCATTCTCGAAGGCCGCGCTCGATTGGCTCGCCTGTTCGCCGCACATCAGGCGCATCTCGAACGGGCAGCAAACGCCCTCCTCGCCGTCTATCACGAGGCGAATAAACGACAGAGAAAGACCCCACCACCGGCGAGGTTCTCGGCACGCTTTGCCCTTGACAAATTTCCCATCGACGAAGGCTGGCTGGAGACGTCGGCGCGTGACGATCTCAGGCGGTCGATTGCGGAATCGCAGGCGGTACTGGTTGCTCAAATCCAAGCCATTCACGGCGAATTCGAGCGGGCATTCGCCAGCTACCGCGAGATCGATGAACTCGTAGAGGAGAAGACGGTTGCCAAGTCGAGCGCCAAGGCGGCGTAGCAGGGATCCGGGCGATCTGCGCAAGCACGCGTTTGGAGCGGCATTGGCGTTGCTCGCGCTCAGCGCGCTTTCGGCGGGCGCCTACGTCTATACGACTGCCGCGCGCCCGCCTGCGCTCGATCGCTCCTCGCTCTGTCCCGTGGATGGGCCCCGCTCCGTCGCAGTCGTGCTTCTCGATTCGACCGACGACATCCCGGAAATCGCCAAGCGGGAAGTCAAGACCGCATTGGTGGATATTGCCGAGACGCTGCCGAGCTACGCGCTGCTCGAGCTTAGGCTCTTGGAGCCGAGTATCGCGGGCGGCAAGTCGATCTTTGCGCGATGTAATCCAGGCGACGGGTCGGGCTTGAGTGAATATACCGCCAACCCAGCCTTGGCGAAAAAGCGATGGATGGACGGATTTCGCGGGCCGCTCGAAAACGCGCTGCAAATCGGGTTTCGTCCTTTGCCGGGCAAAACCTCTCCAATCATGGAGACGGTTCAGCGCATTGCGGTCGAACGTTTCACAGGCCGAGCGGTGGAGGAAATTCCGAAGTCGCTCATCCTCGTGTCCGACATGTTGGAGCACGAAGAAGACTATTCGCAGTACGCCGGCGATCTATCCTACAGCCGCTACAAGGCCTCGCGGGCCTATCAGAAGTTCCGCACCAACCTTTACGGTGCCGAAGTGATGATCTTTTACATCCAACGATCGTCTGCCAAGCCGATCAACTCGGCGGATCACATCCGGTTCTGGGCCGAATGGATTCGTGACAACAACGGTCGCCTGAAACAGGCCAACAGACTTCAAGGGGTGGGTTAGTGCCGACGAAACACCCTTCCGCTTGGACCCAACGAGCGGCGGATGCTGCCTACGCCACCGGCGCAAGCGCCGTGGTGTTCTTGGTCTTTGTTGCAGCGGGATGCGCTTACATCGTCGCAGCCAAACTCGCCGGCATCGGACCGTTCTACGTCACGTTCGTGCCGGTTGGAACCATGCTGGCCTATGCGCTGCTGATCTATTGCGCGCGAGGCTTGCGGCTGCGCGACGATCAGTCGGGCGACAATTTGTACTACATGGGATTTTTGTTCACGCTCACAAGCCTGGGTGTATCGCTCTATCAATTCACCGCCACCCGCGCGGCCGAAGAAATCGTGCAGAATTTCGGCATTGCGATCGGCTCGACGATCGCGGGCATCGGGCTGCGCGTAATCTTCAATCAAATGCGCCGCGATCCGGTCGAGATCGAACGGATGATGCGCCTGGAACTGGCCGAGGCAGCGCGCCGGGTGCGGCGCGAACTCGACAGCACTGTGGTGGAGTTTGGATACCACCGGCGATCCGCGCAACAGGCGGCGGCCGACTCGTTCAATCAGGTGACCGAGAAATTCGACGAGATCGTGGGCAAGTTCCTGGGCAGTCTGGAAGAGATCACGGCGAAAACAGTCGCACCGCTCGAAGACGCGTCACGCCGCTCCGCCGAGACGATCGTACAAGCAAGCGAGGGAATCGGCGCAAAACTGGGCGAGAGCGGCCGGCAAATCTCGGCGGCGAGCGAGACCTTGTCCGAGCGCGCAGCGGCGCTTTCCGCAGCGCTCGACCACGTGACAGCGAAACTTTCCGCAATGCAGACGCCGGAGCGCGTGATCGAAGTTCGCCTCGAGCCGGTGACCATGTCGCTGGCGAAGGCTGCCGAGCGCTTGGCCGCCCAAACCGGTTCGCAGACAACCGCCGTCAAGGACGCCCTGGAGACGGCAAACGCGGCCACCACCAGGTCGACCGATTTGGTCATGGAATTGCGACACGATCTCGAGACTGCGACCTCCACCAATCGCGCCACCCTCGAAGCGGCAGCCGCCATGGTCAAGGCGGTGGCGAAGGCGCTCGATGAATTCAAGGCCAGCTCGACGGCTTACGCCGAGGTCTTAAGGGCCACGCTGGAAAAGACCGACGCGACGATGCGGACATTCACGGACCTCCTCGTCAAATACGGAGTCGAGGCGGCGACGCAAAGCGACGATCTGCGGCAGCTCCTGCCAGCGGTGGAAGCGAGCGTGCGATCCTTGGCCGCCGCCAGCGAGAGGATATCTGGGGTCGCGGAAGACCTCCGTGCGTCGCGGCGGGCGCCAAGGCGGGAGACAATCGACTGATGCCTGAAACCATTGGCCAACAAGCTGCCTCGTATCGGCAGGGTCTCGTGCTGGGTCTGACCATGGCCGAGATCATGCTCCTGCTCGTCTTCTGCATGCTCATCGCCGTCGGGGTTGGACTCGCGAATGAACGCACCAAATTGCTCGATGCCATGCTGCGCCTCAAGCAGCTCGAGGCTGCCGCCGCCGCCGATAAAGCGATCGTTCAGACCATCAAGAGAAATCCACGCCTCACAGAGCTCCTGTCGCAAGCGACAGGTTCGACATCGCAACGCGAGATCGACGAGTTCTGGCGAAAACTTGTCGAGAGCAACGATGTTGTTGCCAAGCTGGGGCGCCAAGGCGTCTCACTCGTAGCGCTCAAGGAAGAGAGCGACTCCTTTGCCAAAATGCAGCGGCTGATGAAGGACGGTGTCGATCCCGACAAGATCGCGAGAGGAGTGGCACTCGCCGCTGCCATCGACCAGTCCGGCTCCGCCAAGAGCGGGCCGAAGCTGACGCCGGATCAGGTCGTCACCCTGATCGAGAAAGGGATCACCGCGTCCAAGCTCCAAAGCACAAACGAGCGCGGGAAAGGGCAGCACAACTGGCCGCCGATCATCAACTTGAGCGAGGCCGGCGGATATTATTTCGCAAGCGGCAGTGCGGTCCTGACGGCGGACTTTGCGGCGGCCCTGCGCAACGTCGTCATCGCTCGCTTGCTGGAGATCGCCGCCTCATTCGACGTCGACGTCATCGAAGTCATCGGACATACGGACGAGCAGTCCGTCACGAACCATGCATCGAACCTCGATCGCCATCTCTCCTCGGTGACCATGGGAGGCGCCGACGCCGCCGTCTTGCAGTGGTCGGATAATGCCGGGCTCGGGCTCGCGCGGGCGCTGGCCGTGGTCAAAGTCTTGGCCTCCGATGCGCGGCTCGCGGCGTTTCGCATTCTGCCGCTATCGGGTGCGCAGCTCATCGACACCGACGGCAGGCTGACCCGTTGGGAAGGGGGCGACGTCCGCGAGCGCCGGCGGATCGAAATCCGAATGCGAAAATCCAACTGAGCGACCGCCACAAGCGCCGACGAGTTGCTGGCCGCCATGCGGCACGCAGCTATCTGGGCCGGATCGTTGTCCCGTTGATGATGCCCCCAACGTTCTTTGCGGGCCCGCCGATTGCGGCCGTGGCAGAGGTTGGACGCACCATCCCCGTGCCGTTGATGACGGCATTGCCGGCCGTTCTATCGCTCGATGCGACCAAACTCATGCTGTTTTGCAGGGGCACACCCGGCCTCAACACCCTGGCGCGGAGAGGAGCGCTCATACCAATCGCGTTCGTTGCCGTGCCGG
Source organism: Xanthobacteraceae bacterium (assembly GCA_035263865.1). Taxonomy (GTDB): domain Bacteria; phylum Pseudomonadota; class Alphaproteobacteria; order Rhizobiales; family Xanthobacteraceae; genus VAZQ01. The sequence continues at coordinate 15,549 of DATFQX010000204.1, read as the reverse complement.
CGTTCCTCGCCATCACGTTATCGCTGCTCGTGATCGCAATGCCTGCGGCGTTCTTCACGCCGTCGGCGCCATTTGGCGGCTTACTGCTGGCGATACCCGAACCGTCCTGCGTGAGCATGCCGATCGAGTTTCGTGGCAAGCCGGCCGCGGCATCGCTGGGAGCGACCGGACCACGAGCCGCTAGACGGCTGGGGAAATTCTTCGACGGACTGGACAGGGTGATCGCCTTCTTCCAATCGCTTCCCTTGGCGGCGTTCTTGAAACGCTGCCGGGACGGCTCGCCGATTCGAGTGTCGATGGGCTCACTCTGGTAGGGCGAAGCCCCCGCAGGCGCCGCACCCCCTGTCGAGGCTCGCGTCTGCGGCTCCTCCGGGGGAGCCAAAGTTACGGGCGCGCTGACCCGCGGAACCTCTTCGAATTGGCCCGCCTTCTCCTCGCCTCTCGCCGCGGTCCTCTCGTTATTCTGTTCGACCCTCTCGAGCGGCTGGTTGGGCTGCGCCAGGGAGGGGACTGGCGCCACAGCCGGTGGAAGGGTGGTCTGTTCGACGGGCGGCGCGGCAGGCATCGGCGCAAGGTCGATGACCAGTGGGCCGGGACGCCAGGCCGGCGCCGTCGCGTTTCGCCAACTCAGCACCGCCGTTGCAATAGCCCCGTGCACAAGCAGCACGATCCCGGCGCTGAGGGTCCAGTACCGCAGATTCGCCTGGTTCGTGGTCGCAAATGCCGTCATGGGCTGGGCGCCTGCTCCCGCGCGACCAACCTCAACTCAAGAGAGCCCGCCGCGCGAAAGAAATTCATAAGTTCCACTCATTCACCATATGGCACCGTCTTCTTCGCGCGCAAGGAGATGGCCTATTGCTGAGGCCTTACGTCCGCCTCGAGCAGCCGCGTGCCAATATTCGTCTTCCTCTCGATCGATTTCGAAACGCTTGAACGTGCGGACAGTTTGGCAGCCATAAATATTGGGCGCGCCTCATCCCGACTATAACTGCCACAATTTAGTTTGGCAGGCCTCGAATTCTACTGTGATTGATCACAGTTCCTTCGCTGTTGATTGTTTGTCACTGTGGCAGGGGCGTTACAGCAAAGCCTCAAAACGAAACTATGATCGGGCAGCCCTTGGTCCGGAGGAGGCCCGGCAAGAGCCATCATGGTCCGTACGATCCGTAAGGCGTCGCCGTATGTGCTTGTGGCTGAGGCGTTTTTCCGAGGTCGCCGCCGCCTTGACGGTGGCTGCACTGCTGTCGAGCTGCATCGCCGTTGGGCCGGATTTCCTGCATCCCGCGGCTCCTGAGGCCGACCGCTATACCCCGGAGCCGCTTCCAGCGCGGACGTCCTCGACCGACGCGCCCACCGGCCAAGCGCAGCGTTTCTTCAAGGGCGGGGATATTCCCCAGCAGTGGTGGCGGCTGTTCAGGTCGCGCGCGCTCAACGCGTTGATCGAGCGGGCGCTGCAGAACAATCCTACTTTGCAATCCACCATGTCGGCGCTGCGCGTCGCCAAGGAGCAGGTATACGCGCAGCAGGGCAAATTCTTCCCCCTCGCGCAGGCGAACTTCAATCCGACCCGGCAGCTCACCTCTGGAGTCCTTACGCCCGTCCTCAACACGGCCCAGAACCCCTTCGATCTCTACACCGCCCAAGTCATGGTGTCCTACACGTTTGACGTCTGGGGGCAAAACCGGCGCGCGGTCGAATCGCTGCAGGCGCTGTCCGACAGCGAGCGCTTCCAGGTCGAGGCCGCCTATATCGCGTTGAGCTCGAACGTGGCGGTCGCGGCCATCACCGAGGCGGCGCTGCGCGGACAAATCGACGCCACCAACGAGCTCATCAGCCTCAACAGGAAGATGCTCGATATCCTGCGCAAGCAGCTAGACACCGGCTATGCCAACCGTAGCGACGTCGCGGCACAGGAGGCCCAGCTCGCGCAAGTCGAAGCGACCCTGCCGCCGCTGCGCAAGGCGCTCGCGGTCCAGCGCGATTTGCTCGCGGCTCTCTCCGGCGTTTTTCCCAGCGAGGGTCCGCACGAAACGTTCAGGCTTGCGGATCTGCAGCTGCCGACGGATCTGCCTGTCAGCCTTCCGCTCCAGCTGGTCGAACAACGTCCGGACGTGCGCGCCGCGGAAGAACTATTGCACTCGGCGAGCGCCGAGATCGGGGTGGCGACAGCGAACATGCTGCCGAATTTCACCATCGGCGCGAACGGCGGCTATATCAATACCGCGCTCGCCGGCCTGATCAATCCCGCCAACGCATTCTGGTTGTTGGCCGGCAATGCCACGCAGACGCTCTTCGACGGCGGAACCCTGCTCCATCACCGGCGCGCGGCCGCGGCCGCCTACGACCAGGCGGCCTGGGCCTACAAAGCCACCGTGATCGGCGCGGCGCAAAACGTCGCCGACGTGCTGCGCGCGCTGCAAAACGACGCCGACGCGCTGCGCGCGGCGCGAGCTTTCGAACGTGCCGCCAAGGTGAGCTTCGATCTCGCGCGCCAGCAGGTGGAGACTGGCAACGCCAACGTCCTGTTCTTGCTGACCGCGCAGGCGACTTATCTGCAAGCATTGATCCAAGTGGTGCAGGCGCGGGCGGCGCGCTTGGCCGACACGGCGGCGCTGTTCCAGGCACTGGGCGGCGGCTGGTGGAACAGGATCGAGCCGCCGAAAGAGAAAGTACTCAATGTGGGGACCGGGCAATCGTTCACGCTGGTCGACCCAAACGGCTTGTAAGGCAGCGTGACCATGAGGGCTTGGCGAATCTGATCGTTAGCGAGTGGGGGCGTATCATGAGAAAGTTGTCAGTTGCAGTTATCGCAGTGTTGGCGTTCGCCGCTGCAGGACCGGTCGTTGCGGCGGAGGCCCAAGTAACGCCGGGGCCGTTCGGCGCGCCGCCGGCTTTCCCTGCTCGCAGGGTCTATGATCGGCCCCCCGTATACGAACCTGCGGTCGTGCCCGACGTGTTTACGGCGCCTCCCGCTTTCCCGGCGGTCAGACTTTATAATTGGACTGGCGCCTATGTCGGCATCAACGGCGGCGGCGCATGGGGCCATCCGAGTTGGACCTCCGCGCCCGACCTCACCAGCGGCACCTACAATCTCTCCGGCGGGCTCGTGGGCGGAACGCTCGGGTACAATCTGCAAACCGGCGAACCTTTGGTCGTGGGCGTGGAGACGGATATCGCTTGGTCCGGCGTCAAGGGAAGCGTTTCGCCGACATCATGCGCGCCGACTTGCGACATGCGGAGCAATTGGCTGGCCACGGCGCGCCTGCGCTTCGGGTACGCCTTCGACACGGTCATGCCTTATGTCACGGCGGGCGCGGCCATCAGTCGCCTGTCCGCGAACACGACGGGCGCGCCGTTCGGCACAGATTACGCCAACAACCTCGGTTGGACCGCCGGTGTCGGCATCGAAGTCGTGATCTGGGGTCCGTGGACGGCGAAAGCGGAATACCTTTACGCCGACCTCAACGGTTTCAGCTGTAACGTGGCCTGCGGCGGCGGCCCGATCTCCTTCAATGTCAGGGAGAACATCGTCCGCGTCGGGCTCAATTACCGGATTTGGCAGCGCTGAGAACGCGCGCTACTCCGCAGCCTGGGTTTGCAACCCGGCGTATTCGCGGTCGGTGAGCGTCTGCAGGGCCGGCAGCACCTCGCGGGCGAACATCCGGATGTTCTTGTCGGTCAGATCGCGCGGTAAAGTCGCGAACTGCAGCATGCCAAGAAAATTCTGGAACCCGAGCAGGCGGTGGCTCTCCACCAGTTGCTTGCGAACGGAATCCGGGCTGCCGCACAGAATGATGCCCTGTTCGATAAGCGTGTCGACGGTGTGCTCCTGGCCCGTCACCGAGCGCTTGTGGCTCAACATGTTCTTGAGCGATTTGGCGCTGAGATAGCCGGGCGGAAAGATCATCTGGAACGGCTGGCGCAAAAGCTTGTTGAATAACGCCTCGATATGCGGCGCCGCTTCCGCGCGCGCCTTCTCGTCCGTGTCCGACACATAAACCGGCGCACACCAGCCGATCTGCTCGGAGCTTGCCGTATAGCCGTAAAGACGCTGCGCCGCCTCGCGATAGTAATTGAGAAACCGCGCGACCGATGCGATAGGACTATAGGTCTGCAGATAGACGTATTTGCGTGAGGGATGCGCCGCCCATTCGATCGTCTCGCTGGATCCGGTCGAAGGCGTCCAGATCGGCGGATGCGGCTGCTGGTAGGGGCGCGGCCACACGTTCACGTATTCGAAATGGTAAAATTTGCCCTCGAAAGCAAACGGCCCGGGCCGTGTCCAAGCCTGCACGACGAGATCGTGCGCCTCCTGGAAGCGCGCGTGCGAAAAGGCCGGGTTTGCGCCCATCGAGTAGTACTCGGCGCCGATGCCGCGCACCATGCCGCTGATCAGCCGCCCACCCGTGATGCAGTCGAGCATGGCGTGCTCCTCGGCGAGCGTGAGCGGATGCTCGCGGAGGCAGAAGGCATTACCGAGGATCGCGATCTTGGCGGTTTTGGTCCGGCGTGAGAGCGCGCCGGCCATGACAACGGGCGAGGGCATCAATCCATACGCATTCTGGTGATGCTCATTGACCGATATGCCGTCGAAACCGAGCTCGGCGGCGAGCTCAAGCTCGTCGAGGTAGCGATTGTAGAGCTCGTGCCCTTTCTTCGGATCGAAATAAGTGTTCGGCAACACCACCCAGGCGGAGCGATATTTGTCGGAAAAACTCATGTCCAGATACGCATAGGGCATGAGATGAAACATGAAGACTTTCATCGCCGGCTCCGATTTCCTCGCTTGCGGCCGATTGTACGTCCGCCCGCACGTTTTGCCAGCGCCGCCCGCCTTGCTGGCGTGAGCGCCAAGCCGTTAGGCTGGTGCGGGCGGTCATGCCTGTTGCCGTTTGAGGAGACGAGTGAGCCAATCCCCCGAAGGGCTGCCGGATCGCTTGCGCGACGTCGAGCACCTCGAGGAGGTGATGACCGCGCCCACGGCGACGTTGGTGACGGCACTGCAACAGCTTCCCGGAGACATCATAGTGCTCGGCGTCGCGGGGAAAATCGGTCCAACGCTTGTCCGTCTTGCCAAACGCGCCGTCCCCGAGAAACGCGTGGTCGGCGTCGCCCGCTTCAGTGAGAAGGAGGTGCGCGAAAAACTCCTCCGCTGGGGCATTGAATGCATCGAGGCCGATCTGCTCGACCGCAAACAGGTCGAGGCGTTGCCGAAGCTTCCCAATGTGGTGTTCATGGCCGGCCGCAAGTTCGGCTCCTCGGGCCACGAGGACTTGACTTGGGCGATGAACGCGCTCGTCCCGGCGCTCGTTGCCGAAGCTTTCGCCGGATCGCGCATCGTCGCCTATTCGACCGGCTGCGTGTACCCTTACGTTAACGTTCAGCATGGCGGCGCGACCGAAACGACGCCGACGACACCGCCGCCTGGCGCCTATGCCAATTCGTGCGTCGCGCGCGAGGCCATGTTCCAGTACTTCTCGCGCAAATGCGCCACGCCCGGCCGCATCATCCGCCTCAACTACGCAATCGACATGCGTTACGGCGTCCTCCACGACGTAGCCGCGCGCGTGCTCGCCGGCACGCCCATCAATCTTGCGACGGGCCATGTCAACGTGATCTGGCAAGGCGATGCCAATGCCATGGTGCTGCGTGCGTTCGGGCATTGCAGCGTGCCGACAAGCCCGCTCAATGTGAGCGGACCGGAAACCGTGAGCATCCGCTGGCTCGCGGAAGCGTTCGGCAAACGGCTGGGCAAGCAGCCGCACTTTGTCGGCGCCGAAGCGCCCGATGCTTGGCTCGTCAACACCACCGAGGCGAGGCGGCTCTTCGGCTCTCCGCGTGTGCCCCTCGAGAAGCTCGTCGATTGGACGGCGGACTGGGTCGCGCGCGGCATGCCGAGCCTCGGCAAGGACACCCATTATGATGTCCGCGATGGCGTCTTCTGAGCCACGGCTCGCGGTCAAACCGTCGCTGACCCCATCGGAGCTCGACGATGTCGGCGCGCTCGTGCGCGAGGCGCGCTGGAATCAGCTTGCCGCCGATTGGCGCATCTTCCTCGCGCTCGGCCGCCTCTATGCCATCCCCACGCAAGAGGGTCGCATCGTCGCGACCACCGCGACACTACCCTATGGCGGCCGCTTCGCCTGGATCAGCATGGTGCTGGTTGCACCCGAGTATCGCCGCCGCGGTTTGGCGACACGGCTGATGCAGCAAGCGATGCAGGACCTTTCGGCTGGCAAGCTCGTGCCCGTCCTCGACGCGACGCCGGATGGCCGCGAGGTCTATCGCCGGCTTGGCTTTGAGGATTCGTGGGGATTCCAACGGCTGATCCGCCGCGAGCTACAAACCACAAGCGCGCCTGCGCCGACCGGCGTCATTCTACGGCCGGTCACGGATGCGGATTGGCAGGCCGTGTGCGCCTATGATGCGGCAGCTTTCGGAGCCGAACGCGGCGCCGTTCTCGCCGGTCTGCGCGGGCGCCTGCCCGCGGCCGATCTCGTCGCGATGCGCGCGGATCAAATCGTCGGTTTTCTGCTCGGTCGCGACGGGAGGCTCGCCGCGCATCTCGGTCCGCTGATCGCCGAGGACGACGCGATCGCGCGTGCGCTCGTCGCGCGCGCGCTCGATGCCATCGACGGTGCGCTGTTCATTGATCTCGCCGACAGCAAGACCGAGCTGCGCCGCTTCCTCGACGCGCATGGCTTTGCGGTGGTGCGTCCCTTCACGCGCATGCTTTACGCGGCATCGGCGCGTTTCAACGATCCTGCGCGCACCTTCGCCGTGGTTGGACCGGAATTCGGCTAGGAGCGCACGAGGCCGTCGTCATTGCCGGGCTTGACCCGGCAATCCATCCTCCTCAATGAAGCCTTTTGTCGATGTATGCCCGGGTCCGGGCATGACGAATTGGGGGACCGCAGAAGTTCTCAATAAAGCTTCGGCGGGTTGATCGGCGGCATCTTCACGTTTTTGTCGAGGAAGTCGTTGGTGTAGGCGGTCTTGATGTCGTAGGGCTTTTCCATCTTCAGATATTCATCGACCAGCTTGTAGTCGTCGGCCATGCGCTTGTCGTCGTGCCAGCCGAGCGCCACCGTGCGCGAGGTCTCGTCGCTCATCAGGATGGTCACGAGGTGCCAATTGTCGAGTTCGTTCTGGTGGAGCAGCGCGCCGTTCGCCTCGACTAGCGCCTGGATGCAAGGCTCGGGCGTCTTGGCGCAGTCGGCGAAGGCCTTCTGTGTAACTTTGACGAACTTGTCGGCCTTGTCCCGGTTGGCGTTGAGCCAGGCGCCGTTGGCGATGATGGAGTTGCCGTAGGGATTTACGCCCGCGTCCTTCCAGGCGAGAAAGCCCATGTCGCTGCCGAGCTCGCGCGCGAACACGTGGTGCAGGTTGAAGAACGACGTGGTCGCGTCGATCGTCCTCGACTTGAGCGCGCCCAGCTTGGCATTGGCATCGATGTTGACCCAGGTCACTGAGTTCGGGTCGATGCCGACACGCTTGGCCAAGGCGGGCCACATCGTGCGCGCGCCGTCGCCGGCGGGATTGCCGATCGTTTTACCGGCGAGATCCTTGACGTCGCGGATGCCGGAACTTTTCAGCCAATAAAGTCCCTGCGGCGAATTGGCATAGACGTTCATCACGCCCACAAGGTCGAGACCCTTGCCGCGGAACAGGAGCACGCCCGCCATGTCGGAGAGGCCGAGCTGCGATTGGCCGGCGCCGACCTTCTGTGCCGAGGCCGCCGAGCCGCGCCCGGTCTCGAAATCGACGTCGAGCCCGGCTTGTTTGTAGAAGCCCATTTTCTGGGCGTAGAAGTACGGCGCGTGATCGCCGCCTGCGACCCAGTTAAGCGTGAAGGTGAGCTTTTGCGCCGACGCCTGCGAAGCGCCGAACACAGCGAGCGTCGCGACGGCCAATTTCGCGATGATCTTCATACCGAACTCCGGAAGTGGAGAGAATTGACGCGTCGCTCCCGACGCGTGGGCAATGTTATAACTGCGCCCTCCTCGCGAATGCAATCGGGGTGCGACAAGAGGCTCTGGCGTTGCGCCGGCAAGGCTGGCCGCCTGCGCCGAACACACATTCGTTACGCTCTCTCTTGCGCTTCCGCTCATTGCAACTTCGTTCATTCCCGCGCAAGCGGGAATCCAGGAGCCGCAGTCATTGGCACTGGGTCCCCGCTTTCGCGGGGACGAACGGATGGAATTGCCTCAACTGGCTCCCACCACGCGCTTGTCCTACGATGCGCGCGAGGTCGTCGAGCTGAGGGAGGCGGCGTTGGGAAGACATCCACAGGCGCTCCAGCGCTACGCGCTGGCGGTGCTCAGCCACATCGGCCTGGTCGCGGCCTGGTATCTCTTCGTCAAGTTCGGCGAGGTGCCGAAATTCGTCATGCCCTCGCCCTATGACACCGTTCATGCACTCCTCGTGCCGAACTATCGCTGGCCGGAAAACATCGCCGTGACCACGGTCGAGATTTTCGCCGGCTACATTCTCGCCGTCGTTTTCGGTATCGGCGCCGCGCTGCTGTTCTCCTGGTTCCGCTGGTTCGAAATGGCGGTGATGCCGCTCTTGGTCAGCCTCAACATGATCCCCAAAGTCGCGCTCGGGCCGCTGATCATCGTGTGGTTCAAGTACGGCATCGGGCCTAACGCGATGATGGCGTTTGCCATCTGCTTCTTTCCGATCGTACTGACCACCGCGCGGGGCTTGCGCGAAGTCGAGCCGGATCTGCTCGACCTCGTGCATACGCTGCGCGGCTCGCGCTGGCAGCTCTTCACCAAGATTCAGCTTCCGGGCGCGCTCCCTTACGTGTTTTCCGGCATGAAGGTCGCCGCCATTCTGGCGGTCGCGGGCGCCATCGTCGGCGAATTTCTCGGCTCCGATCGCGGGCTCGGCTACCTCATGCTGCAGGTGCAGGTCACGCTCGACACCGCCGCCATGTTCATGGCGGTGATCCTGATCACGCTCATCGGCGTCGTGCTTTATGGGCTCGTGCTGGCGCTCGAGCGCGCGCTCGTGCCGCGCGACGCGCGGCTCGCGTGAAGCCTTAGCCAATGGGCGAACCGTTCATCCATCTGGCGGGCGTGCAGAAGGCTTACCGCGCGCAGGGCGTGCCGCTCCTCGCCATTTCAGAGGCGACCTTCGAGGTGGAGGCGGGCGAACTCGTGTCGCTAGTCGGGCCGTCCGGTTGCGGCAAGACAACGCTGCTCAAAGTTCTCGCCGGCCTGCATCCGGTCGATTCCGGCAAGGTCAAGATCGGCTCGCCGGCGCAGCCGTTCGATCCCTCCCGCGACATCGGCATGGTGTTTCAGCAGCCTCTCCTGCTCAAATGGCGCCGCATCATCGACAACGTGCTGCTGCCAGCGGAAATTCTTGGCCTTCCCATGGCGCAAAGCCGTGACCGCGCCCGCGACCTCCTTGCGCTCGTCGGGCTCAAGGGCAAAGAGAAGATGTACCCTTACGAACTCTCCGGCGGCATGCAGCAGCGCGCCGCCATCGCGCGCGCGCTCATCCATGATCCCAAGCTCATTCTCATGGACGAGCCGTTCGGCGCGCTCGACGCGCTCACGCGCGAGAAGATGAACCTCGAGTTGTTGCGCATCTGGCAGGAGGCGAAGAAGACCGTCGTCTTCGTCACCCACGGCATCACCGAAGCGGTCTTTCTGGGCACGCGTGTGATTGTGCTCACCGCCGGTCCGGCGCGCATGGCCGACAATTTCCGCGTCGAGCTGCCGCATCCGCGCACACTGGAGATGAAGACGGGCGAGGCGTTCGGCGATTATACGCGTCGCATCTACCGGCTACTGGGTATGGAGTAAAATCCCGATCCGGGACAGATTGGGACGGTGTCACGTGTCGCTATGCTCAGTTATGTCTGACGCACTCTCCTCCGTTCGTCCCCGCGAAAGCGGGGACCCAGAGCCTCTGATTTGCGGCCCCTGACGCTTGGGCGGGAATGAACGGAGTTTTGCTGCGCGCTTAAGTCCGAGGAAGGAACCAGAATGGCGCAACAACGGCTCGGCATCATCATGAACGGCGTCACCGGCCGCATGGGCATGAACCAGCATTTGGTCCGCTCGATTCTCGCGATCCGCGCGCAGGCCGGCGTGAAGCTGAAGAATGGCGACACCGTCATGCCCGATCCGATCCTCGTCGGGCGCAACGAGGCAAAGCTCGCGCAACTCGCCAAGGCGCACGCCATCGCGCGCTGGACCACCGATCTTTCTGCCGCGCTCAAGAGCCGCGAGGACACGCTCTTCTTCGATGCCGCCACGACCAAGCTGCGCGCCAAGCTCTTGCGCCGGGCGATCGCGGCCGGCAAGGACATCTATTGCGAGAAGCCGATCGCCGAGACGCTTGCCGACGCGCTCGAAGTCGCGCGCGCGGCGAAAGCGGCCGGCATCAAACACGGCGTGGTGCAGGACAAGCTCTTTCTTCCCGGCCTGCTCAAGCTCAAGATGCTGATCGATTCCGGTTTCTTCGGCCGCATCCTCGCGGTGCGCGGCGAATTCGGCTACTGGGTGTTCGAGGGCGACTGGCAGCCCGCGCAGCGGCCGTCGTGGAACTACCGCAAGAAGGACGGCGGTGGCATCATTCTCGACATGCTCTGCCATTGGCGCTACGTGCTCGACAATCTGTTCGGCGAGGTCAAAAGCGTCTCCTGCCTCGGCGCAACCCATATCCCCAAGCGCTGGGACGAGAACGGCAAGGCCTACAAGGCCGACGTCGACGACGCTGCCTACGCTACCTTTCAACTCGCGAACGGCGTGATCGCCCACGTCAACAGCTCCTGGTGCACGCGCGTGCGGCGCGACGACCTCGTCACTTTCCACGTCGATGGAACGCTCGGCTCGGCGGTCGCGGGCTTGCAGAAATGCTTCAGTCAGGCGCGGGTGAACACGCCGCGACCAGTGTGGAACCCGGACGTGCCGCAGCCCATCGATTTTTTCAAAACCTGGAGCGAGGTGCCCGGCGACACTTACGGCAACGGCTTCAAGATGGAATGGGAGATGTTCATCCGCCACCTGTTCGAGGGTGCGCCGTTCAAATGGACGCTCGTGGAAGGCGCCAAAGGCGTGCAGCTCGCCGAGGCCGGGTTGCGCAGCTGGAAGGAGCGGCGCTGGATCGACATTCCGGAGTTGGAGGTGTGATGACGCGCGATCGAATGGCGCAACGCGTACTCGCTCTTGCGTGCGCGCGTCTCGAAGGATACGGGCGGGCCTCATGCTTCGAGACGCATCGCAGCGCGGTTAAGCTTGTGGCGGTAATCGAGCGGCCGCGCTGCGATGCTCCTCAGCATGAGGCCGAGAGAGAGCAATAACGATACAACGAGGTAAAGGACCCAACGTGCCTACTCTGAATCTCCCCGTCGCGCCTGGAAAGCTTGCGCCGTACACCATGCGGCCGGCGCGGCAATTTCCCGCGGCGAAGCCGCCGTTCAACCGCATCGCCTATGCAGCGGCGCATGTGGTCGCCGATCCGCTGGCTGATGCTGATCCCTGGCTCGAGCCCGCCATTGACTGGGAGCGCACCGTCGCGTTCCGCCGCCATCTATGGTCGCTCGGGCTCGGCGTTGCCGAGGCTATGGACACCGCGCAACGCGGCATTGGGCTCGACTGGCCGACGTCGCTCGAATTGATCCGCCGCACGCTCGAGGCGGCGCGCGATTTTTCCGGCGCGCTGACCGGCTGCGGCGCCGGCACCGATCAGCTCGACGGAGGCGCGAGCCTGGACGACGTCATCCGCGCCTACGAGGAGCAATGCGCCGCGATCGAGAAACTCGGCGGGCGCATCGTGCTGATGGCGAGCCGCGCGCTAGTCAAGGCGGCGCGCTCGGCGGACGACTACGTCAAGGTCTACGACCGCATCCTCGCGCAAGTGAGGCAGCCGGTGATCATCCATTGGCTCGGTGAGATGTTCGATCCCGCGCTCGACGGGTACTGGGGACACAAGGATCACTATCAGGCGATGGAGGTCGCGCTCGACGTGATCGCGGCGCATCCGGAAAAAGTCGACGGGATCAAAATCTCCCTGCTCGACAAGGATAAGGAGATCGCGATGCGGCGGCGCCTGCCGCAAGGCGTTCGCATGTTCACGGGCGATGATTTCAATTACGCGGAGTTGATCGCGGGCGATGCCCAAAACTATTCCGACGCGCTGCTCGGCATTTTCGACGCGATTGCGCCGGCGGCCGCGGCCGCGCTCGGCGCCTTGACGCGCGGCGAGGTGAAGATCTTTCACGAGATTCTCGCGCCCACCGTGCCGCTCTCCCGCCACATCTTCAAGGCGCCCACGCGTTTCTATAAGACCGGCGTCGTGTTCATGGCTTACCTCAACGGGCTGCAGGACCATTTCACGCTGGTCGGCGGGCAGGAGAGCGCGCGCTCGACTTTGCACCTTGCCGAGCTGTTTCGACTTGCCGACGCGGCGGGACTTCTTGCCGATCCGCAGCGTGCGGCGGCACGCATGCGCGCCGTGCTGGCGGCGCGAGGCGTCGCGGCGTGATGGGTGCGTGACATCGTCGTCCCGCGCAAGCGGGGACCCATATGGCTAGAAGTCAGTGATCATGGGTCCCCGCTTGCGTGGGGACGACAGTTGGTGAATTTGGGTCGATGTAATGCGTGACTTGTCGCACGATCGCGCGCTTCTCTCCATCAACTCGATGACGGTGAAGGCGTGGTCGCTTGAGCAGCTCATCGAGGGCTGCGCGCGCGCGGGCATCTCCGCGATCTCCCCCTGGCGCGACATCGTGCACGCCTGCGGGGTGGAGCGGGCGGGAAAACTGATCCGCGAGCGCGGCATGACGGTGACCGGGCTTTGCCGCGGCGGCATGTTCCCCGCGGCGGATGAGGCGGGGCGGCGTGCCGCGCTCGACGACAACCGCCGCGCCGTCGATGAAGCCGCCGCCATCGGCGCGCAATGCCTCGTGCTCGTGGTCGGCGGCTTGCCCCAAAACTCGCGCGATATTGTTGGAGCGCGCACGCAGGTGCGCGAGGCGCTGCATACGCTCCTTCCCCACGCGCGGGAGGCACAGGTGCCGCTCGGGATGGAGCCGCTGCATCCGATGTACGCGGCCGACCGCGCCTGCGTAAACACCCTCGCGCAGGCGAACGACCTCTGCGACGAGCTGGGCGAGGGTGCGGGCGTCGTGGTCGACACTTATCATGTGTGGTGGGATCCCGACCTTGAGAGACAAATCGCGCGCGCCGGGAAAAAAATTCTCGCCTATCACGTCAATGACTGGCTTCTTCCGACCACCAATCTTTTGCTCGACCGCGGCATGATGGGCGACGGTGTCATCGATCTGCGCGCAATCCGCGCCATGGTGGAACGCGCCGGCTACCGCGGCCATTGCGAGGTCGAAATTCTCTCCCGCAAGAACTGGTGGAAGTGGGACCCCGCCGCCGTGCTGCGCGTCTGCATCGAGCGGCACCAGACGGTGGTGTGATCATGCCGCACGCGCACTATCGCCACTCGTGCCCTCTCCCCGACGGTTCTCGGGCCGGTGATTTCCCGAGATGGACGTTGATTGCTGACGGTTCATAACACGTTGATTTTTCTTGCGGGCACGCGGACGGCGTATCACGTTCAATCCTGTGAATTCATTCGCGGTGCTACCTATGTGACGTCAAGGTAGCACGACTCAACAGGTGATTCCTTCCATGCCACGCGTCAGATTGACCAAGAGCGCGATCGACGCGCTGCCGACTTTCAAATCGGACGTAGTCTACTGGGACAGCGGGTGTCCCGGCTTCGGCGTCAAGGTGACGCCAAGTGGCCGCAAAGTGTTCATCGTTCTTTACCGAACAGGCGGTGCCGGCTCGAAGCTGCGCAAGTACACGATTGGGCCGTATGGGCGCGTGACCCTTCATCAGGCGCGCGTGGCGGCGCAGAAGGTGTTCGCGGCCAAGCTCGAAGGCCGCGATTTGGACGCCGAGAAACGGGAGGCGAAACGACGGATTGTAGCAGACCGCGTCGAGAATCTATTGGAGACGTTCATTGCGCAATGGCTGTGACAGAACCGCTCCGGGGGTGAGATCGCGCGGCTCCTACGTCGGGAAATGGGTAAGACCTGGGCTGGCAGGAGCATTCATGAGATCAGCAAGCGAGACGTCGTTGAACTGGTCTCGGCGATTGAACAGCGCGGGGCCCCTGTCGCCGCGAACAAAACCTTGAAGTCGATCAAGACATTTCTTCGCTGGTGCGTTGGTCGAGCAGTTCTCGATCAATCCCCAGCCGAAAGCGTACCACTACCGTCGAAGGAAATCGCTCGCGACCGAGTACTGGACGACAACGAGCTCGCCCACGTCATCCTCGCCGCTCGAAAGATGGGTAGGCCGTACAAAAATCGTTTTTCCGACGCTCCGGGCCATCATGGATATCAGCGCGCGTGCGATCTCATTAGCGGACAGGCCTCAACGGGCCATTTGGGTCGCCAGTGTTCGCATGCGCCGGGAAGACCGATCCTCCATCTCGTTTTCATCCTCTCGCAGACCTCGGCAGGTTGGAGGAGGCCTTTGGGAAATTCGCACGCGAGCGGGTCGATGCGCTGCTCATTCCGCCCGACGTGACCTTCGCCACCCACCGGCGGCGCATCGTAAATCTCGCGCTGGGCGCGCGGCTGCCGACGATCTTTTTTCAACGCCAATCCGCCGAGGACGGCGGTCTGCTGAGTTACGGCCCCGACCAGGTTGAAAACTTCCGCCGCGCAGCAACCTATGTAGACAAGATTTTGAAGGGCGCAAAGCCGCAAGATCTTCCGATCGAGAGACCGACCAAGTTCGAGCTGGTCATCAACCGTATAGCGTCATCTGAGATTGTATTGACGGAGCAATGGGTTGAGCCTGAATTGGCGTTGGCGTAGGTACGAATAAGGTTCAAGCTCCGTCATCGGTGGTAGAATGCGAAGCGCCATGATTAGCCTCGACAGAATGGTGGGATGGTTCCCTCACACTCCTGTGGAGTGGATCGAGCTTATCATAGTGGCCCTGCTGCTGTGGCTGTTGATGATGGTGGCAATATCAGAGCTTGAGTTGAATTCGGTTATTCCAATTTAGGTCGGCAGATACCTTCGCCACATTCGATGTTTCGGCAACATTTTTTTCGATTCCGCCCTGCCCACTCTGTATGCTCGGCGGCAACATCGTTATTGACAACACCACGGGGTCTGTCGTCTCGGAAGACGTTACGATGACGAGTGTCTTCTGCAAGAAACTCTGGGTCCGACAAGAACCTTGCCAACCGTGCTATGACTTCGAAGAGAGTTGATGCCCATGCATGAAGTTGGATTGTTCCTTACGGGAATTGGTACGGCCCTCATCCTGGTGACGCTGATCGGGTTGATATGGTCGACGGTGCCACGTTGAACCTGACGGGGCCAGGATTGCTGTCTTTGACTGTGTTCGAGACTGACCTGCCTCCCTGTTTTCGGACCGATCATTGCTGGAAAATTCCAGTTTAGCGGCATGTGCGATTCGGGCCGTTGGACGAGGAAGGACCATGAAGAGATCGAAGTTTACGGAGGCGCAGATTGCCTTCATCCTGCGGCAG
>DATFQX010000203.1:0-84801 GCA_035263865.1 Xanthobacteraceae bacterium | reverse complement strand
CGAGGCCGCCATCAAGCAGGCGCTCGCCGCGTCCGACGTCAAGGCCAAACTCGAGGCGCTCAGCATGGAGATCAGGAGCGGCGCCAGTGCGGACTTGCGCGCGGTGCTCGCCGGCGACATGGACAAGTGGGGCCGCCTGGTCAAGGAGAAGAATATCCCCATCGCGCAATGAGACACAGGTTCCGGCGGCCGATGCCCAAACCGGCGGTACGTGTCGCGGGCGAACCTCTTGAATCCATGCGACGAACGTGAGCATGAAAAGGCAACCCCGAGCCCCGGGAGCATGCCATGCCGCAGACCGCCGAGACGCGCTCGCATCGCGCAGCGCCGCAACGCGAGGACGCCGCCTTCAACTGGGAGGATCCGCTCGATTTCGAAGGCGAACTCACCGAAGAAGAGCGCATGGTGCGCGACACCGCGCGCGGCTATGCGCAGGACAAGCTGTTCCCGCGCGTGCTCATGGACAACCGCGAGGAGCGTTTCGATCGCGCCATCGTCTCCGAGATGGGCGCGCTCGGCCTGCTCGGACCCACGATCCCGGAACAATACGGCGGCGCGGGGCTGGGCTACGTCGCCTATGGGCTGATCGCGCGCGAGATCGAGCGGGTCGATTCCGGCTACCGCTCCGCCATGTCGGTGCAGTCCTCGCTCGTGATGCACCCGATCTTCGCCTACGGCAGCGAAGCGCAACGCAAGCGCTATTTGCCCAAGCTCGCCTCGGGCGAGATCGTCGGTTGCTTCGGCCTCACCGAGCCCGATCACGGCTCCGACCCGGGCTCGATGACGACGCGCGCGGACAAGGCGCCGGGCGGCTACCGGCTCACCGGCACCAAGATGTGGATCACCAACGCGCCGGTCGCGGATCTCGCGCTGGTTTGGGCCAAGCTCGACGGCGTCATCCGCGGCTTTTTGGTCGAGCGCGGCACCAAAGGTTTGTCCACGCCCAAGATCGAAGGCAAGCTTTCGTTGCGCGCCTCGATCACCGGCGAGGTCGTGCTCGAGGACGCGTTCGTGCCGGAAGAGAACGTGTTGCCGCACGCCAAAGGCCTCGGTGGCCCCTTCGGCTGCCTCAACGTGGCGCGCGCCGGCATCGCCTGGGGCGCGATCGGCGCGGCGGAGTTCTGCTGGCATCGCGCGCGCCAATACGCGCTCGACCGCAAGCAGTTCGGCCGCCCGCTCGCCGCCAATCAGCTGATCCAGAAGAAGCTCGCGGACATGCAGACCGAGATCACGCTCGGCCTGCATGCGGCGCTCCGGCTGGGCCGGCTGTTGGAAGAGGGACGCGCCGCGCCGGCTGCGGTGTCGCTGCTCAAGCGCAACAATTGCGGCAAGGCGCTCGACATCGCCCGCTTGGCGCGCGACATCCACGGCGGCAACGGCATCTCGGACGAATTTCACGTGATGCGCGTGCTGTGCAATCTGGAGACCGTCAATACTTACGAAGGCACACACGACATTCACGCGCTGATCCTCGGGCGCGCGCAGACGGGCATTCAGGCATTTACCGACCGCTAGTTCCGGAAGCTCGACCCGCGCAACTCACTTCGTTCGTTCCCGCGTAAGCGGGAACCCAGAGGCCGCAGTCCGTGGCCCTGGACCCCCGCTTGCGCGGGAGCGAATGGAGGTTGTGGGTCGCATCCGAACAACGGGACTGCGCTGCGATTTGTTGGCGAGCGAAGAACCGTCAGGCGCGCGATGCCGGGCTGCTTATTTGTGGCGCGGTGCAAGCGCCACGAGACGGCGGACCATGGCGCTTTGTGGATCCGCCAGGGCATCGATCACCGTGAAATGGTTCATCCCGGCGGCCGCCTCGTAGCGGGTCTGCGCGCCAGCCTTGCCCCAGCTGTCGGCGACCGTGCGGCTCTGGCGCAGGAACTCGCTCGATTCAAGCGCCCCCGCGAGCGCATCGAACACGCGGCCTTTTCGGTGCCGGCCAGAACAGCGGTCGAAACACGGCGCGCCTCGGCCTCGTCGAGACGCAGATCCTGCGCCATTTGAATGCCGACGAGCGGGGTGAGATCGAAAAGTCCGGAGATCGAGTAGGCGGCTGGCACGAGATCGGCCGGCGCTTTCGGATAAAGCGACTGCCAGTCGGTCGCCACCATTGCGGCGGCGAGGTGTCCGCCCGCCGAGTGGCCGTAAATCAGCGTGCGCTCCCCCGTGCGCAGCCACAGAAACAAACATGCGTGCCGGATCTGGTCGATAATGTCGGCGATGGTCAACTCCGGACAGAGATCGTAGCCGACGACGCCAACCGCCACGCCATGGGCATTGAGCCCGCGCGCCATATGGCTGAACAGGGAAGGATCGAGCGAGCGCCAGTAACCGCCATGGATGAACAGCGCAAGCGGCGCAGTCATCCCGCGGCGCGGTGAAAACGGTCGATGAATTGACGCAGCGACGATCCGTAGCTCAATCCGAGCTCGGCGCGCCGTTCCTTCATCGCTTCGGCCCGGTAATCCTCCGCCTCGCGCGTCCAGCGCGCGAAGATTTCGGGATGCTCGGGCACGCGGGCGCGGTTGTTGTATTCCGTTTCGTAGTCGACCGGCATGCGCTCTCCCCGATGCCTCTCTATCACCTCTTTCCCACTGCGGGGAGTGCCTTGCCTTTCGATGAATCGCAGCTATGTCTGGCGCCATGAGAGTCGACGGCAGGGATATGCGCACCATCTGGGTCGAGCCGGATGGCTGGTCGGTCGGTATCATCGATCAGACCGCGCTGCCGCATCAGTTCACGACCGTCCGCCTCTCGAGCGTGGAGGATGTCGCGCGTGCGATTGCCATCATGCAGGTACGCGGCGCGCCACTCATTGGCGCGACGGCAGCTTATGGAGTGGCACTGGCGCTGCGGGCGGATGCCTCCGATGAAGCGCTCGAGCGGGCCTGCGCAATGCTCGCCGCCACGCGTCCGACCGCCGTCAACCTCAAATGGGCGCTCGACGAAATGGTGGCGGTGGTGCGCAACCGCCCGCGCGAGGAACGGCTCGGCGCCGCCTATCGCCGCGCAGCCGAAATCTGCGAGGAGGATGTGGCCATCAATCAGGCGATCGGTCGCCATGGCTCAAACTTAATCGCCGCGATCGCCGCGAAGAAGGAGGCGGGCCAGCCGACGCAAGTGCTCACGCATTGCAACGCGGGCTGGCTCGCCACTGTCGACTTCGGAACCGCTTTGGCGCCGGTCTATGTGGCCCACGATCGCGGTGTCGCGGTCCACGTATGGGTCGACGAGACACGCCCGCGCAACCAAGGCGCCGCGCTCACCGCTTGGGAGCTTGGCCAGCACGGAGTGCCGCACACCGTGATCTCGGACAATACCGGCGGCCACCTGATGCAGCACGGTATGGTCGATATAGTGGTGGTGGGGGCGGACAGGGTCACCGCCGATGGCGACGTCTGCAACAAGATCGGCACTTATCTCAAGGCGCTCGCCGCTAAGGACAATGGCGTGCCGTTCTATGTCGGGCTGCCGTCGCCGACCATCGACTTTTCGATCGCGGATGGAGTTGCCGAGATTCCGATCGAACAGCGCGCCGCCGACGAAGTCGCAACCGTGACCGGCCGCACCGCCGACGGCCGCGTTGAGACGGTGCGCATCGTGCCGGAAGGCTCGACGGTGGCAAATTACGGCTTCGACGTGACGCCGGCCCGCCTGGTCAGCGGCCTCATCACCGAACGCGGCATCATCGCGCCGCAGCGGGACGCACTCGCCGCCGCTTTCGCCGAACGCGCGCAGGGAAATATACCGCCGTCCCCGCGCAAGAGCCTGTGAAGAAATCGGCCCGGCGGCAGTCGAATTGCGTATCACGGGCATGTTGATGGAATTGGTTCCAGGCAAGTAGAGTTGGCCCCAGCGCGCCGAAATGAGTGGGCTGGGAGTGCAGCGTCATGCGTGGCATTCGGCTTCGTCCTCTAAGCGTCCCCTTGCCAGGGCTGATTCATTCGATGAGTTTGAGTTCACTCAGCGCCGCGCTGCCCGTTGATGGCCGGCAATCACCGGCCGCGCTCGCGATCGCGCGCGGGACCACGCGGCTTCTGCATTCGCTTGGATTCTCTGTGGTGAGCGAACTCGCGCTCGCATCCGGCCGGCGCGCCGATCTGGTGGCGCTCGGAGGAAACGGCGACGTGTGGATCGTGGAGATCAAGTCGTCGATCGCCGACTTTCGCGCTGACCAGAAGTGGATGGATTATCGGCTGCATTGTGATCGGCTGTTTTTCGCGACCACGCTCGAGGTGCCGTGCGATATCTTTCCACTCGACGCCGGCCTGGTCGTTGCGGATGCCTACGGCGCATCCATCGCATGCGAGGCGCCAGAGCACCGACTCCATCCCGCCACCCGCAAGACCATGACGCTGGCCTTCGCACGAGCGGCGGCGCTACGCCTCTCGGCGCTGGCGGATCCGGAAGGCGCAGTTGCGAGATCAGTTACCCCGGACTGACCCGCCTAAACCTTGGTGGGCGTATCGCGCTTACGACCGGCCAATCACTTCGGCGCGCGCTTGGCCAGAATGCGCTGCAGGGTGCGGCGATGCATATTGAGCCGGCGTGCCGTCTCGGAGACGTTGCGGCCGCAAAGTTCGTAGATGCGCTGAATGTGCTCCCAGCGGACCCGATCGGCCGACATCGGGTTTTGCGGCGGCTCGGCTTTGCGGCCGTCGAGCGCGAGCAGCGCTGCGACCACGTCATCGGCATCCACCGGCTTTGACAGATAGTCGACGGCACCGAGCTTCACCGCGTTCACGGCGGTTGCGATGTTGCCGTAGCCGGTGAGGATGATGGCGCGTGCGTCGGGACGCCGACGTTTGAGCGCGGAAATGACGTCAAGGCCGTTGCCGTCCTCGAGTCGCATGTCCACGACGGCAAAAGCCGGCGATATTGTCTCAAGTTGGGCCAGCCCGTCGGCCACCGACTCGGCGGTGGTCACGATGAAGCCGCGGCCTTCCATGGCGCGGGCGAGCCGCTGCAAGAAGGACTTGTCGTCTTCGACGATGAGCAGCGAGCGATCGGCCGGTATTGCCGCGGCCAAATCGGCCATCGCCATGTACGCCTCCGCAACGTGGCGTCGCCGCACCGAGCAAGGCGCCGCGACGATTCGCCCCAACTTCGTGCAGCTAATCTAGGAACCTGCCGCCTAACCTCAAGTGAATAATCGATAATGAATGCGGGCGAGCGGAGGGGCTTTTAGGAAAAGACACGGAGCGGCAGTGCTTTAGAGGCCAGCTTTCACGAAGCGAACGCCATTGCACGTTCGAAGTCGCCGCGGCCCCAGCGCACGCGCACGATCGCGCCTCGATCGGGAAATGCGCGGTTCTCGAAATCGAGCGTCGCGCCCGAGCGCTCTAGCAAGGTCTTGGCAATGAAAAAGCCAAGCCCAAGCCCACTCGCCTCCCCGTCGAGATTTTGCCGCCGGCGGTTTGTGACATAGGGCTCGCCAATGCGGTCCACGACCTCGGGGGCAAATCCCGGGCCATCGTCGGTGATGGTGACGGCGACGTCCTGACCGCTCCAAGAGGCCGCCACCTCGACCCGCTCGTGGGCGAAATCAATCGCGTTCTCGAGCAGGTTGCCGAGACCGTAGAGGATCGCGGGATTGCGGCCGCCGACCGGTTCGGCCGTCTCCCCCGCCGACAATGCGACGTTTATGGCGACGCCGAAGTTGCGATGCGGGGCAACCACCTCTTCGATCAGCGTGGATAGTTTCATGCGGTCGAACGGCGCACCACTCGAGAGTTCGGTCAGCTTCGCCAGAATCGCGCGGCAGCGTTTGGCCTGCTCGCTCAAGAGGCGCACGTCTTCCGCATATTCGGAATCAGGCTTGATCGCCAGCTGCAGTTCCTTGGCGATGAGCGTGATGGTGGCAAGCGGTGTGCCCAGTTCATGAGCGGCGGCGGCCGCCAGCCCATCGAGCTGGGAGAGGTGCTGTTCGCGTGCAAGCACCAATTCGGTCGCCGCCAGCGCGTCGGCAAGCTGGCGGGATTCCTCGGTGATCTGCCAGGCATGCAGGCCGATGAAGGCGATTGCAAGCAAGAGCGAAAGCCACACTCCCATGACATAGGTCGCGGGCAGTTCGAGCGGCGGCTCGGTGTCCCAAGGCAGCGGCTCGTGCACGAACACGAGCACGGTGGCGCAGGCAACGGCGAAGCCGCCGAGCATCAGCGTCATCCGCGCCGGCAACGCGGTGGCCGAGATCAGAACAGGTCCGAGGAAAAGGAACGCGAACGGATTCTCGAGCCCGCCGGTGAAGAACAAGAGCACCGCGAGCTCGGCGATGTCGAAGGCCAGCAGCCATGCCGCCCGGTCCGGCTCGAGCCGCTGGGTCATCGGGAAGCGAACGCGCAAAGCGACGTTGAGCCAGGCGGCGAGCGCGATCACTGCAAGACACGGCCAGATCGGCAGCTCGTAATCGAGGCCGAAATAGACCACCAGCACGGCAGTGCTCTGGCCGATGACCGCGAGCCAGCGCAGCCGCACCAGGGTGTCAAGGCGCACGCTGCGTCCGGTGCGGTGGGCTTCCTCGGGAGGCTGGTCGGTCATGTCCAACAATGTACGCCTTCGCCGCACGTGCTCAACCATCGACAGTCGGCTTCGGCGCGCGGGACAAATGGGCGCCCATGCCCCTTGCCTCGTGCGCGGCGCCGCGCCACATCTGCGGTTCCGCGCAGGCGACCTCATGTTGAAAACCGTCGAGCCCGCCATTGCCGTCGACCAGCTGGTGAAGGTCTACAAGACCACCCGCGCGGTTGACGGCATTTCCTTCGCGCTCGAACCTGGTTCGGTCACCGGACTGCTCGGCGGCAACGGCGCCGGCAAGACCACCACCATCGCGATGATCATGGGTCTGATCACGCCGACCTCCGGCACGGTGAAAGTGCTCGGCGCCGAGATGCCGCGCCAGCGCTACCAGGTGCTTCACGAGATGAATTTCGAGAGCCCATATGTGGACATGCCGCACCGTCTGACCGTGCGGCAAAACCTCAAGGTATTCGGGCGGCTCTACGCGGTGGACGATCTCGGCGGCCGCATCGCGGCGCTCGCTCGCGAGCTCGATCTCTCGGAATTTCTCGACCGGCCAACCGGCAAGCTTTCGGCCGGGCAGAAGACCCGCGTCGCGCTCGCCAAGGCGCTGATCAATTCTCCGCGGGTGCTGCTGCTCGACGAGCCCACCGCCTCGCTCGACCCGGACACCGCCGACTGGGTGCGCGGTCACCTCGAACGGTTTCGCAAACAGCGAGGTGCCACCGTGCTGCTCGCCTCCCACAACATGGCCGAGGTCGAGCGCCTGTGCGAGCGCGTCATCATCATGAAGCAAGGGCATATCGAAGACGACGACACGCCGCAGCGGCTCTTGGTGCGCTACGGCCGCCAGACCATGGAAGAGGTGTTTCTCGACGTCGCGCGCGGCCGCGGCGAGGCACGCCAGGCTGCGCAATGAGGGCGCCTTCGATCAGTGCGGTGAGCTTGGCACCACACCGCGTCGCCGCGATGGTGCTGCGCTACGTTTATCTGTTGCGCTCGTCCTGGACCCGGCTTCTCGAGCTGATCTATTGGCCGGCGGTCCAGCTTTTCGTCTGGGGCTTTCTGCAGTTCTACATCGCCCAGAATTCCGGGTTTTTCGCGCGTGCCAGCGGCATTTTCATCGCCGCCGTGCTGATGTGGGACGTGCTGTTCCGCGGGCAGCTTGGTTTCTCGGTGTCGTTCCTGGAAGAGATGTGGTCACGCAACCTGACCAACCTGATGATCAGCCCGCTGCGGCCGATCGAATTCGTTTGCGCGCTGATGATCATGAGCCTTATCCGCCTCGCCATCGGAATGCTGCCGGTGACATTCCTGGCGATGGCCTTCTTCGGCTTCAACGTCTACAGCCTGGGGCTCGCGCTGGCGGCCTTCTTTTTGAACCTGATCCTGACGAGTTGGGCCGTCGGCATCGTCGTCGCGGGTGTGCTGTTGCGCAATGGCATGGGTGCCGAATCTCTCGCCTGGACGCTGATGTTCGTGCTCATGCCGCTCACTTGCGTCTATTACCCGGTCAGCGTGTTGCCGGACTGGCTGCAAGTGCTCGCCTGGACGTTGCCGCCGACCTACGTCTTCGAGGGCATGCGTGCGCTGCTGATGGAGCACGTCATACGCGTCGATCTGATGCTTGAGGCGTTTGTGCTCAACGCGCTTTATTTCGGCGCGGGCGTACTGGCGTTCCTCGCCCTGCTCAAGAGTGCACGGCGGGTCGGGTCATTACTGCAGACCGGCGAATAGCTCGGGTTCCCGGCGATTTTGACATGCCAGCGTTGCTGCGACGCAAAAGCGCCAAGCGACCGCGAAGTCATTATTTATGTTGCGGGAACGGGTGGATAACCCGCCGGAGACATTGACTATATGGCAGATTCACGACAATATGTTGCAGTGCGGCAAAAGCCGCTGAGGGCCGGGTCAATGGCGATTGGCGAATTCGGGGGCGCGCCGCTCGCAACGGGCCCGATGTATGCGGCGCCGGCCTACTGGCTCTATGAAATGAGTCAGGCCGCGCTCAACCCCTCGCGCGCCTTTGCCGATGCCGCGCGGCTGTTCTTCCGTAACCCGGCCAACCCTCTGTCCTACACCGCCTTCGGCAAGACCATGGCTGCGGGACTGGAACTCTTCGAGCGCTCGACCCGTCGCTATGGCAAGCCGGAATGGAACATCAACGCGACGGTCGTCGGCGGGGAGCGCGTGCCCGTGCATATCTCGGTTGTGTGGGAGCGCCCGTTTTGCCGGCTCCTGCATTTCGAGCGCGCCTTCGAACACCCACCCCGCCGCCCCCAGCCTCGTCTGCTCATCGTCGCCCCCATGTCGGGACACTATCCGACGCTGTTGCGCGGCACGGTCGAGGGCTTTCTGCCAAATCACGACGTCTACCTCACCGAATGGGTCGACGCCCGCATGGTCCCGGTCTCGCAAGGTGCGTTCGATCTCGACGACTACATCGATTACCTGATCTCGATGCTGCATTTGCTCGCTGGCGACGTGCACGTGCTTGCGGTGTGTCAGCCGTCGGTCCCGGTGCTCGCGGCGGTCGCCTATATGGAGGCTGACGAGGACCCCTATGTTCCCCATTCCATGGTGCTGATGGGCGGTCCTATCGATACCCGCGTCAATCCGACGGTGGTGAACATTCATGCGGAACGCCGCGGCGTCGACTGGTTCCGCCGCAACGTCATTACCAAGGTGCCGTTTCCAAATCCTGGATTCATGCGCGACGTTTATCCGGGGTTTTTGCAGCTGCACGGCTTCGTGAGCATGAATCTGGATCGCCACATCGAGGCGCACCGCAAACTGTTCCTTCATCTCGTACAGGGCGATGGTGATTCCGCGCAGAAACATCGCGAGTTCTACGATGAATATCTCGCGGTCATGGATCTCGCGGCCGAGTTCTATCTGCAGACGGTGGACACCGTGTTCGTCCGCCATGCCTTGCCGAAGGGCGAGATGACCCATCGCGGCGTTCGCGTCGACCCGACGAAGATCCGTCGCGTCGCCTTGCTCACGGTGGAAGGCGAGAATGACGACATTTCCGGTGTCGGTCAGACCGAGGCGGCGCACCGCCTGTGTGTCAATATCCCGCCGGAGCGTAAGGCGCACTGGCTGCAGCCGGCCGTCGGCCATTACGGTGTCTTCAACGGCTCGCGGTTTCGTTCTGAAATTGCACCCCGTGTCGCGGATTTCGTGCTTTCGAACAACGCAGGAGTCGCGCGAGGCGCCAGTCGGCGCGCGCCGACCAAAATTGCGGGGGCAGCGCTGCGCACCATGTCGGCGCCCGCCATGGCCAGCGCGGCAAACGAATAGGAATCTGCGAAAAGGCGTTCGCCGAATAGGCGGCCGTCGCGCCGTATATGCCCCTTAAGCCGCGTCGTGCCGCGCTTTCCGCATGATTCGTCATGTGGAGCATCTTCGCCGTGTCCGCTAACCCATTGAACCACCTGTATTTTTGAGGAACCGCAGCATCAGATAGGCTGTGGGCTGCGCGCCGGTGCCGGGACAGGCCCGCGAATTATGAAAATAAATTCAATGCTTGAAGACTACGACCTGTTGAGTCCTGTGCGTCAGGACCCCCCATAGCTGGAGAAGAAACTTTATTTGTTAGGTGTCAGGCTGCGGCCTGTTGCCGGTATGGCAGTATTTCGCTGGGTTGCTCCAGGGTGGATAAATGCCGCTTCGCGCCTTGCTCTATCGGCGTCCGAGCGAGCCCTCGCTCGTCCAAGTCGTATTCGACGAAGCGATCTATCCCGTGCGTCTGCGTCGTCATCGCCAGGCGCGGCGCTACACGTTGCGTATCGATGCCGCCTTGCGCGAGGTGATTCTCACCATGCCGCCGCGAGGCAGTCTCAAGGAGGCAAAGGAGTTCGCGCAAAAGCACGGCGGCTGGATTGCTGCACGGCTGAAACGGCTGCCGGAGGCGGCGCCTTTTGCGGACGGGGTGGAAGTCCCGCTGCGCGGTGAGCCACATCGTATCGTCAACCGCCGTGGCGCGCGCGGCACGGCGTGGACGCAGATCGACGACAGCGGCAAGCGCGTACTCTGCGTCGTCGGCGAGCCGCCGCATGTCGACCGCCGCGTCAGCGACTTTTTGAAGCGCGAGGCGCAGCGCGATCTCGAGACAGCCAGCCGCCGTTATGCGGCCACGCTTGGCGTTCCGATCAAGCACATCTACGTGCGCGATCAGTCCAGCCGATGGGGTTCGTGCTCCAATACGGGCGTATTGTCGTTCTCCTGGCGCCTCATTCTCGCGCCGTCCTTCGTGCTCGGCTACCTCGCCGCGCACGAGGTGTGCCATCTCGTGGAGCTGAACCACTCGCTGCGGTTCTGGCGCTTGGTAAAGCGGCTTTATCCGGAAGCCGAGCGCGCCAAGGCTTGGCTCGATGTGCACGGCACCGATCTGCACCGTTATGGTCTGTCCGGTCGGCGCCGGGTGAGCGACGTCTGATACCGACTGCCCCAGCTGCGGCTACGATCAGAGCTTGATGTTCTTGAGCGCCCGTGCGCGCGCCGTGCAGGCGTCGGCGAGAAACGCGAGGTCGGTGCCGGTCGATACGTAACGCGCGCCCATCTTCACGAACTCGGCCGCGAGATCGGGACGCGTCGCCAGCCCCCCCGACGCCGCAGTGCTTGCTGCGCTTGCGGCAGGCGGCGATGGTCTGTGCATAGATCTCACGCACGCGAGGATGATCGTATTCGCCGGGAATGCCCAAGTCCCCGAGCAGGTCATTGAGACCGATGAGCACCATGTCGACCCCATCGACTGCGATGATCTCATCGGCCTGCGCGAGCGCCGCGGCGCTCTCGAATTGTACGATGACCATGGTGGCGTCGTTGAGCGCGGCATCGGCTTCCGCCGCCGGGAAGGAGCGGAAATGAAGATGCGGGAGCCCGCCCGCACTCGATCGCTCGCCGAGCGGAGGGAATTTAGCGGCCTTGACAACGGCTCTGGCGTCCTGCGCCGAGCGGATATGCGGCGCGATCACGCCGAGTGCGCCGCCGTCGAGCACGGGGGAAATGTAATCTGGCGTGTTGGCGGGAACGCGCACGAAAGGCGCGATTCCTGCCTCGAGCGCGGCCATGCAGATCTGGCCGCAAGTCTCGAGTGAGAAGCTCGAATGTTCGAGATCGACATAGAGGGTATCGAAGCCCGCAGTGCGCGCTATGCGCGCAATCTCGATGGTACGTACCAGTCGCACCGTCATGGATGCGACCACCTCGTCTCGCGCAAGCTTCTCTTTGACGGTGTTTCGCAGAATGTCGCGGATCGCCATGGCGGGCCCTCCCTTTTTGTCCCGTGTTGGCCTCCGCCATGAGCCGGCGCTATGCTGCCGGACTCAGGCCCGACAGGCGAAAAGCACCCGGAAACTATCCATGAATTACACAACCGAGTTCAAGTCGATCCGCGCCGAGGTTTCACCCGAGGAATGGCAAGCGCGCGTTGATCTCGCCGCCTGTTATCGCCTAGTCGACAAGTACGCGTAAAGGTTGATCAGCAGGTGGTTCCTTGCTGCCCGGGATGCGCGCGGTGATGTGGTTATAGATCAGGCCATTCCAGCATTGAGATCGGCCTTGGCAATTCCTCCTATTCTGCGTACCGCGGTCGCAGGGCTGCTGCTCGGCAGCGTGCCGGTCGCGGCCGGTTCGCTCGGCCGATATGACGAATACGACCGCGGCGTTTATCTCCCGTACGTCAACGCGACTGGTCCAGGCGAGGACATCACTGCGGTGCCGCGGCTGCGCATCTCGTTCGGCGAACGCAGCTACGGCGCCGTTATGGATACCGGCTCTACGGGTGTCGTCCTTTCGGCGGATAAGATCCCGAACATCGACGGGTTGCAATCGCTCGGGCCAGGCGAGCTCACCTATTCCAGCTCCGGCCGCATCATGATCGGACGATGGTTGTGACATCGATGACGATCGCGGGCGGGGATGGAACACGCATTACCACCGCGCCCATTCCGGTGCTTGCCGTCACCCGGGTTGCGTGCACGCCGCGCGCGCGGCGGTGCACGCCAAACGACGCGCCGCACGGGATTTCGATGATGGGGATAGGATTCGGCCGCCGGCATGATCATCAGGCCCAAAGCGGGCCGGACAAGAATCCGTTCCTGAACATCGCCCATCTGAATAACGACGGCGCCAATGAGGCGCGCATGCGGCGCGGCTATATCGTTACCCGGCGAGGGGTGCACGTCGGATTGACCGCGGCCAACACGCAGGGGGATTTCTCCTACGTCAAGCTTGCCTCTGCGCCCGACGGGCGAGACTGGGCCGCCACGCCGGCTTGTATCTCGGTCAACGGGACAAAGCCTGCCGCCTGTGGGAGCCTGCTGATGGATACGGGCGTGACCGTCATGTATCTGACCGTGCCGGAGAGTCAGGCCCCGGGCGACATCCGCACCGTCAACAGTGTCGGGCCGACGCTGGCGGCGGGCACCAAACTCACAATTTCCATCCCCGCTGAGCGTTCGCCGCAGGTGCGCTATACCTTCACTATCGGCGACGATCTCAACCCGCTCGCTCCGAGAAGGCTTAATCTCGTCGACGGCAGCCGCCCGCCGTTCGTCAATACCAGCGTGCGCTTCCTCAACGGCTTCGACTATCTCTACGACGCCGACGGCGGTTTCGTGGGCCTGCGTTGGACCGGCCATGCCTCCGCCATTTTTGGCAAGGTGACGCCCGGCTCGCCGTAGCGGTGATGCCGCGGTGATGACGTCAGGATCGAGTCAGTACCGGTAGTCATCGATCTTTAGCAGCGGAAACGCGCTCAAGACGTGTGGCGGATTCGCGTGCGGCGCGGCGTGCAGGTAAGTGGGGTCGAGCTCGGCCAACGTGTTGACCCCGAGCAAGCCGAGACAGCGCTGCGCCTCGTCCTCCAATAGCTCCAAAAGCCGCACCACGCCGGCCTCGCCGCCCGCGGCGAGCGCAAAGCACTGCATGCGGCCGATGCCGACCAGGTCGGCGCCGGCGGCGATTGCCTTGACGATATCGCTGCCGCGACAGATCGATCCATCGATGATGATTTTGGCGCGGCCGGCAACGGCTTTCACTACTTCCGGCAGCACATCCATCGAGCCTCGGCCATGATCAAGCTGGCGGCCGCCATGGTTCGAGACGTAAATCCACTCCACTCCGTGATCGAGGGCGATGGCGGCGTCCTCGGCAGTAGCGATGCCCTTGATTGCCAGCGGAATCTGGAACCGCATTTTGATGCGTTTTACCGTGCGCCAGTCGAGCGCGGCTTGAAAGGCGCGGCCTTGCACCCGCCGCCGTCCGGCGGTCACGAAGCGTTTGGCGATGTCGCGCTCGCGCCGGCTGTAATGCGCGGTATCGACTGTGAGGCAGAATCCGGCATAGCCGTGCGCGATCGCGCGCTCGACGTGATCGTCAACCCAAGCCTCGTCGCCGCGCACGTAGAGCTGATAAAGCCGCAGCGCATTGGGTGCTGCCGCCGCCAGCTGCTCGAGCCCGGGATCGCAGACGGAGCTGAGCATGTGCGCGGCCCCGAATTTGTCGACGGCGCGCACCACCGATTCGGCGCCCGTGGCATGAAAGCTCTCCAGGGAGCCGACCGGCGCCAGCACCACCGGCAGGCGAAGTCTGCGCCCGAATTGGCTGACCGAAGCGTCGACCTTGCTGACATCGCGCAGCACGCGCGGCCGGAACGCGATTGAGTCGAGCGCCATGCGGTTGCGCCGCAGCGTGGTCTCCGATTCGACGCCCCCGACGATATAGTCCCAGTCGTTCTGGTTGAGATTCTGCCGTGCCTTGGCGACGAGCTCGTGCAGATTGAGGAGCTGGCTCGGGGCCGTCGTGATGTCGTGCACGGACGCTTGCGGGGGGTTACGTTCTTGCATGAAAGACCAAGTCGGGGAGAGGGAAAGAGGCATTCATGATGCTCATCCTCGCGATCGGTCGTCAACCAGCCTCGGAATTGGGTAGTGCCTCACTTTGAATTTTCTGACGAGCGGTGTCTCCTTAATGGGATGCGGGACAGCATTCCGCCCACTGCGCCAGCCCGACTACACCCCACGAAGCGTGCCCCAGTACTTTGGCGCGATCCAAGAGGCTAGAAGGTCCAGGAGGAAGGCGCCGAGGGCTCCGATGATTGCGCGGGAGAGCAAATCGGAAATCCACCTGCCCGCTTCTATGATGTTCTGTCAGCCACGCCCAAGCTTGCATGACCCCGAAAACGATCACGACGACAACAGCGATGAGAAAAATGTCCCAGTACTCACGTCCCCACTCCATCGCCAAAGCACCTTTCCAATTCCGTCCAGCTGGGTTGTGTATCAGGGTTTGGTATCAAACCGCCGCGCCGGGCTGCTTGCCGAGACTGCGCGTCAGCAGGCGGCCCAACCGATCGCAGAACGTCCGTGCATCCGCCGGGGGCTCGCCGTCGAGCACGCGCGCCTCATCGAACAAGAGGTGGGCGGCATCCTGCTTGAAAGCCAAGTCGTCTTCGCCCAGCGACGCGAGTGCCACGACGATCGCGTGGCGCGGGTTGATTTCCAGGATCGGCTTGGCGCTGACCTTGAGGCGTCCCGCGCTGGCCAGGAGCTTCTCCAATTGGCGATCGATGCCGGTTTCCGGCGCAACCAGACAGACTGGACTGTCGGTCAAGCGGTCCGAGGCGCGAACGTCGGAGACTGCCTCGCCCAGCGTCTCCTTGATGAAAGCAAGAAAATTCGTCACCGCCTGATCGGCCTGCGGCGACGGCTCGTCTTTGGCGTCGATGCGCGGAATGAGCGTCAAATCCGTGGCCCCTTGCGTGACTGATTTGAGCGGCTTGCCCTCGAAGGAGCCGCCTGAAGTGACCCAAAAGTTGTCGACCGGGTCGGCCAGAAGCAGAACCTCGACGCCACGGGCGCGGAAGCCTTCGAGGTGCGGCGAAGTTTCGAGGCGAGCGATGTCGTCGCCCGTTACGTAGTAGATCGCGGTCTGGTTCTCTTTGAGCGAAGCCAAATAGTCTTTCAGGCTTCGCCATGCCCCTGCCGAGGCGGTGGTCTTGAAGCGCGAGAGTGCAAGCAGCGCGTCGCGCCGCTCAAAATCTTCGTAGATTCCTTCCTTCAGGACGGCACCGAAATTCTCCCAGATCTTGGCATAGGTCGCAGCCTGCTTGTCTGCGAGTCTCTCGAACTCGCCCAGTATGCGGCTCGTCACCGCCTTCCTGATTGCAGTCAGGATGGGACTTTCCTGGATCATCTCGCGCGAAAGATTGAGCGGCAGGTCGGCCGAGTCGACGAGCCCACGGACAAAACGCAGATAGCGCGGCAAGATCTCCGCTTCGTCGGTGATGAAGACCCGTTTGACATAAAGCTTGATGCGGCCTTTGCGGTCCGCATCGAACAGGTCGAACGGGCGCGAGCCGGGAACGAAAGCGAGCACCGTGTATTCCTGCCGCCCCTCGGCGCGGAAGTGGACCGTCAGGTCCGGCTCGTGGAGATGGCCCGTGAGGCTGCGGTAGAAGTCGGTGTAATCCGCTGCCGAAATCTCGGATTTGGGTTTGACCCAAAGAGCTGCCCCGTCGACGAGCTCGGACGGCTTTTCGCCGGCCTTCTCCACGATGGCAATAGGGACCGGCACGTGTCCGGATTGAGTCTTGACCATGCGCTCCAGTCTGAAGCGCTCGAGGTAGATTTTCGCCTCTTCCGCCAGATGGGCGACCACGCGGGTGCCGCGGCGTGGAGCGCTCTCGAGCGCAACAGGCGAAACCGAAAACGTGCCCTTTCCGTCGGAAGACCACTGCCAGGCCTCCTCGGCCCCGGCGCGGCGGGAGAATACGTCGACGCGCTCTGCGACCATGAACGCCGAATAGAAGCCGACGCCGAATTGTCCAATCAAGGTCGCGCTTTCACTTCCCTGGGCGGCCTCTATGCGATCCATGAAGGCCTTGGTTCCCGAATGCGCGATGGTGCCGAGCCCCTCAGCCAGCTCGTCGCGGCTCATGCCGATGCCGTTGTCTTCGACAGTGAGGCACTTCTTGTCGGCGTCGATCGAAAGCGTGATGCGCAGCGCCGGATCGTCTCCGAGCAGCTGCGGCTGCGCGATGGCTTCGTAGCGCAGCTTCTCGCAGGCATCGGCGGCATTGGAAATCAGTTCGCGAAGGAAAACGTCCTTATCGGAATAGACCGAATGGACGATCAGGTGCAGCAGCCTCGCGACGTCGGCGTCGAACGCGCGGCTTTCCTGGCGGCTCTCATCAACGACAGTCATGGCAGGCAGTTTCCCCTCACGGCATCCGACAATGGCGGCGGGACCATGCGCGCTCAGCGCACACGCCTCCGCCGGTGCCGCGCATCGAACAGGTGCTCGGCGTTCAACGAGTTGGTTGAGGGGCGGCGATTTTCAAGGGCGAACAGACATAGAACTGTCCGGCTTTGCCGAGGCGTTGCATCGTTTGTGGCGCCGGGCTTGCGCCGTTTTTCTAGCCCTTGGTGGCGCCGGCGGTCAGCCCGGCGATGTAATAGTCCATGAGAAAGGCGTAGATGATGAGCGGCGGGGCCGCGCCGATGAGCGCGCCGGTCATGATCTGACCCCAGTTGAATACGTCGCCCTTGATCAGCGAGGTGACGATGCCGACCGGCAGCACCAGCTGCTCCGCCGAGGTGGTGAAGGCGAGCGGATAGAGAAACTGCGCCCAGGAGACCGTAAAGGCGAAGATCGTCGCCGCGATGAGGCCGGGCAGCGCCACTGGGATGAAGACGCGGGTGAGAATCTGCCGATAATTCGCGCCGTCCATCAGTGCGGCTTCGTCGAGTTCCTTGGGGATCGACGCGAAGTATCCGATCATGATCCAGGTGCAGAACGGCACCGTCAGCGTCGGATAGAGCAGCAGCAGCACCCACCAGCGATTGATCAGCTGGATCCCGGTGTACTCGTTGACCAGCGCAAACATCTTGAACAGCGGGATGAACAGCAGGGTTTCCGGGATCAAATAAGTCAGGAAGACTCCAGTGGCGAGCGCGGTCGAGCCCCAGAACCGCATGCGCGAGAGCGCAAACGCGGCGGGCACGCTGATCAGCATGGTGACGGCCACGACGATGACCGAGACCAGCGCCGAATTGCGGAAGAAGGTCAGGTACTGTCCTGAGCCCAACAGCTCGAAGTAGTTGGACAGCGTCGGATGATAGACCCACCACGGGTTGGTTGCGGCGGAAATCTCCGCGCTGGTCTTGAGCGACGTGATCAGCATGTAGATCGGCGGCATCAGGAAGAAGATCGCGAATACGGTGAGGAAGAAATACGACCAGCGCAGCGCCCAGCGCCGGTCCTGGGTGATACTGCCGTATCTGCGCCGGCGCCCCAGCGTGGTTGCGGTGGTGATGGATGCCGCGGTCATGACATGTCGCTCGCGCGTCGATGGATATCACGCAGTATGAACACCGCCGCGACGGTCAAGATCGGCACCATGAACAGCGAGACGCTGGCGCCGAGCGGAATGTCATTGCCCTGAATGCCGATCCAGAACGCCCACGTGGCAAACACGTGCGTGCGATCGGTCGGGCCCCCGGCGGTAAGGATACGCACGATGTCGAAATTGGCGAACGTCACGATCAGCGAAAACAGTGCGGTGATGGCCATGATGTTGCGCATCATGGGCAGCGTCACATAGCGCATGCGCTGCCACCAATTGGCGCCGTCGATGGCCGCAGCCTCGTAGAGCTGCTCGGGAACCGATTTCAGCGCCGCGAGATACATGATCATGAAGAACGGCGCGCCGATCCACACATTGACCAGAATGACGCAGAAGCGCGCCCAATACGCGTCGCCGGTCCAAGACACCGGACCGACGCTCAACTTCTCCAGAATCCAGTTGAACGCGCTGTAGGAGGGGTCGAACAGCCACAGCCAGGCGAGGCAGCTCATCGCCGGCGGAATGACCCAGGGCACGAGCAGCATGCCGCGCCACTTGCGCTGGCCGCGGCTCGGGATGTTGTGCACGAAATGCGCGAGGATGAATCCGATCAGCGCCTTGAAGATCACGGCCGTGATGGCGAAGATGCAAGATTGCCGCACCACCATCCAGAACGTCTCGCGCTTGAATAGGAACAGAAAATTTGAAAACCCGACGAAGCGCTCCATCGACTTGTTCAGCGTGGCGAGATGGATGGAGTAGAAGGCGGGGTAGAGAACGAGAAACGCGATGAGCAGGATGAGCGGTAGCGTCATCAGGAATGCAATGGTGGATTTGCGCCCTATCGCCTTGCGCAGCGCGGAGCGACGGCGGCTGCCACGCGGTATTGAAAGCGCCTCCAACGCGGCGTCGGCCATCGAGTCGTTCTCCTGACCCCGGAGCGCTCAGCGCGTGCACCACGTCCTCGCGGCAGCGGGCACCCTCACCCGGCGAAGGAGCCCGCTGGCGACCGCGGCGGGGAATTCGCCGCAGTTGGCAGTGGCGCCGCGTAGGCAGCCTCAGGTCCGCATGAAGCCTTCGACCTCGGTCTCCGCCCAGGCCAGCGTCTTTTCGAGCGGCTCGCCCTGCATGAACCGCACCACCATCTTGGTTTGAATCGCCTGGGTATAGATCTGCACCGCGATCTTCGGCGGTGCGGGTTGCGCCGCCACCGAGAGGATCTGGTGATTGTGCGGATTTGGATAGTGGTAGAGCGTGCCCTTCGGTGGGCCCTCTTCGGCCCAGACCTTGAACGTTGTCAGCTTTTCGAATGCCGGCAGGTCGTAGCCGCCGCTCGCGTTAACCAGCGTCTCGACCGCCGACGGTTGCGAGAGGTGCACGAGCAGGCTCTTGGCCGCCGACCTGTTCTTGCCGAAGTTCCAGATGCCGTAGAAGTAAGGGATGAATGGCGCGTAGCGCCCCTTCGGACCGGCCGGCATGCCGTGCGTCCATAATTGCTCGGCGATCTGCGGTGCATCGCGCTTGGCGACCGCCCACGCGCTCGGCGGATTCATGATCAGCGCGCCCTTGCCGGCGATGAGGTACTTGTTGTTGGAGGCGTTGTCCCACGCTGGCGCGTCCGGCGGCAGCCACTGCGCAAGTCGCTTGTAATACTCGAGCGCCTGGCGCACGGGGTCGGATTTGACGGCGACATTGCCCTTGGCGTCGACGAGATTGGCGCCGAAGGATTGGAAGATCGCCCCGGCGGTGTCGACGTTGTCTTCCGTGACTCCAAGCCCAATGCCGAAGGGATAGCCTGCCTTGTAGCAAGCCTCGGCGGCCTTGAGCATCGCATCGAGTGTCCAGGCCTCGGCCTTCGGCGGCGAGCCCGCCGGATACATGTCCTGCACGTCAATGCCGGCATGTTTTTTCATCAAATCGATGCGCGAGCACGGGCCCTTGATCTGGCTCCCCACGCAGGCGGGAACCGCGACCCAGCGACCGGTGGACTTGGCCAAATATTCGACCGTCGGGTTGACGGCGCCGTTCTGCTTGATCAGTTCCGTCATGATGTCGTCGACCGGCTCAAGTCGGTTGGCTTGGTCGGCCGGTTGCCAGCTCGGGAAGGCGAAAATGTCGTGGCCCGACCGCGCCTGCGCTTCGGCGGCGATGGTAAGCAGATTCTTGTTCCCCATCGAGGTGATGTAATCGATCAAGATATCGACCTTTTCCTTGGCCGCCCATTCCTCGCACAGTTTCTGGGACGCAGTGTTGGCGCCCGGCACCCAATGGTCCCAGAATCCGACGGAGAGTTTGCCGGCCGCGTGAGCGCCGCGCACGTATGGCATCGCAATGACCGATGCCGCCGCAGTCGCCAGAAGCCGCCGACGCGTCAGTTTGCTCTTGAGCATGATCGAAGTCCTCCCATGAGTTCTCGCGCGCGCGCTGCCGAATTCTGCCGCAGCCGTCGCTTACGGCTGGCGGGCGTTCGGCTTCGCGCCATCTCGTTGAGGAAGCTTAGATCAAATTCGCCGCGCCGTCAGCGCAGATTTGCGTCATAGCGCGTTACGCGACCGCGGCATTGTGCGCCAGTGCCGAGAGCGGGGCGGAGCGGCGGTCGAGCCGCAGCGTCAGGCAGAAGGCCGAGCCGCCGCTGCGCAGGAAAGAGGCGAGGGGCGTCGTGGCGACCGCGTAGCCGCGCTCGCGGAGCTCGGCGCGCAGGCGCCGCCCGCCGCCCGACATGATCAGCGTGTTGCCCAGCGCGACCGCATTGGCCGCGAGGCGGCAGCCGTCCTCGATCGCGATCTCGACCCGCTCGTGCGGCGCGACCCGCTCGCGGATCGCCGCCCGTCCGGCCGCGCTGAAGGCGCCCGGCAGATACATCACCTCCCCGCCGGGCAGCGGCGCAAGCGCGGTATCCATGTGATAGAAGCGCGCATCTGCGAGCTCGAGCGCGACAACGTCCTGGCCGAACATGTCCTCGACCGCACGCGCGGCGCCGGCGTCGGAGCGCAGCCCATAGCCCATCCAGAACAGCTTGCGCCGCGTGTCCCACACGCAGTCGCCGGCGCCTTCGAGCACTAAATGCTTGGGAAGCTTGCGCACGACGTCAATGAGGCCGCGCGCCTGCAACGTGCGAAACGCCGCTTCAAAATGCCCTTCCTCCCGCTGCCGCTCGGGATGGCGGAAGCGCGCCAGCAGCGCCTTGCCGTCGAGCACGACAGCGGCATTGGCGGTGAAGACGAGATCGGGCAGGCCAGGCACGGGTGGGACCAGCTCGACCGCAGCGCCCAGCATGAGCAGCTTGCGATGCAGCGCCGCCCATTCGCGCTCCGCCGCCGCGTGCGCGCCGGCGTCGCGCGCCCAGCGCTTCGGATCCATCCACGGATTGATGGTGTAGCTGACCGCGAAGTGCTCCGGGCGGCACATCAGGAACCGCGCGGTCGGATTGTTGAGCAGCGTCATTTGCATCTTCCCCTGATCCCGTCTTCCCTGTGCAAAAGTCACGCAGCCCGCGCGTGCCCGCGCGTTCCACCGAACTCGCGTAGGACCTCCTCGAAGCAATCGAGCGCCCAATCGAGATCCGCGCGCGTGATGACAAGCGGCGGGGCGAGCCGCACGACCGTGTGGTGCGTCTCTTTCGACAGCACACCCTTTTCCAGCAGCCGCTCGCAGGTCTCGCGCGCGGTCGCGATGGCAGGATCGATTTCGGCGCCGGCCCACAGCCCGCGGCCGCGCACCTTCTTGAGCGCCGGGCTCGCGATCGCGCGCAGGCGCTCGAGCATGTGCGCGCCAAGCACGCGGCTCTTCTCCACCAAGCCTTCGTCGCGGATCACATGGAGCGCCTCGAGCCCCACTGCCGCCGCCAGTGGGTTTCCGCCGAAGGTCGAGCCGTGCGAGCCGGGCGTGAATACGTCCATGACCTCGCGGCGCGCCACGAAGGCAGAAACCGGCAGCACGCCGCCGCCGAGCGCCTTACCCAGGATCACGCCGTCCGGACGGATGCCTTCGTGCTGAAAGGCAAACCAGGCGCCGGTGCGGCCGAGCCCCGACTGCACCTCGTCGAGGATGAGCAGCACGCGGTGCGAGTCGCAGATCTGGCGCAGTCCCGCCTGGAACCCCGCCGGTGGCACGATGACGCCGGCCTCGCCCTGGATCGGTTCGATCAGGACGGCAGCGGTGTGCGGCGTGATGGCGCGCCCGAGGAACGCGAGGTCGCCGAACGGAACTGGACGGAAGCCCGGCGTGAACGGTCCGAAGCCCTCGCGATAATCCGGCTCGGTCGAAAACGAGATGATGCTCGTGGTGCGACCGTGGAAATTACCATCGGCGACGATGATTTCCGCAGCGTCGCGGGCAATGCCTTTGACGCGGTAGGCCCAGCGGCGCGCCGCCTTGATTGCAGTCTCGACCGCTTCGGCGCCGGTGTTCATCGGCAGCGCGGCGTCGAGGCCCGTGAGCTTGCACAGCTCCTCGAGAAACGCGCCGAGGCGGTCGTTGTAGTAAGCGCGCGACGGCACGGCGAGGCGGTTGGCCTGCGCGGTGAGGGCGGTGAGGATACGCGGATGCGCGTGGCCGTGGCTCGCCGCCGAATAGGCGCTCATCATGTCGACGTAGCGCCGCCCGGCTGTGTCCCACAGATGCGCGCCTTGGCCGCGCGTCAGCACGACGGGAAGCGGCGCATAGTTGTTCGCGCTGTAGCGCGTCTCGAGCTCGATCGCATTCATGGCACGTCTCCGCATTGCTGCGGGCGAATCATTCACTCGCATTGCAGATTGCATTTATGTCGCCGCTGCGGCTAGTGCGGCGGAGGGCAAAGGGGGCCGCGGCCGATTCGGCGCTCAGCCCCGTTCACCACAGCCGAAACGGCGGTGCTCAACGTTTGCTTGATTGCTGTCCAAGCAGCGACTCGGGATAGCCGCTGAAGCGGCGGACAGCGCGCAGCGCGACGTGGCTGACGATGCGGGCGACGCCGAGATTCTCATCGTCGATGAGGGCGTTGGTGAGTTCTTCATAGGCCCCCAGATCCGCGCAAACGAAGCGGGCCAGGTAATCGACGGTTCCGCTGACCTCCCAGCACTCCACGACCTCCTCGAGTGCGGCAAGCCGTTTCTCGAACCGGCCGCGATTGGCCTGCCGCTCGAGAATGATTTCGGCGAACACGTTCACGGGCCGCGAGAGGCGAGCGATCTCGACCACCGCCTGGTATCCAGCGATGGTGCCCGAGTCTTCGAGCCGCCGCACCCGTTCGAGCGAGGCGCGTGGCGACAGGCCCACCGCCCGCCCCAGTTTCTGGATGGTCGAGCGTCCGTCCCGTTGCAGGGCCGCGAGTATCTTGATGTCGATGCGGTCCAACGCGGGTGCGCGCTTGGCGGCCATGAGCACCTTCGCCTCAGTCGAGGGCCTTCTCCTCGACCGGCACCGTATAGTTGAGCGCGAGCCGGCCGCCGTCGGCGTAGATCGTCTCCCCGGTCATATAGCTCGCCTCGGATGAAGCAAGGAAGACGGCAATCGACGCGATCTCGTCGGGCTCGCCGGTCCGGCCGAGCGGCGTGCGTGCCAACAGCCTGCGCTTGGCCTCCTTGTCGGTCGCCACCGCTTTGAGGATGTCCGTCATGATCGATCCCGGCCCGATGGCGTTGACGCGAATGCCGTAAGGCGCGAGCGAAAGCGCCATCACCTTGGTCAACTGATCGATGCCACCCTTCGAGACGCAATACGGCGTGTGATTGGCAATCGCGACGACGGCGTTGATCGAACTCATATTGATGATGGTGCCAGGGCGCTTACCGGCTTTGACCTGCGCGACCATGCGCCGCGCTGCGACTTGGCCGACGAGAAACGCGCCCTTGAGGTTCACACGCAACACGCGATCGAAGTCGGCTTCCGCGAGATCGAGGAAATCGGCCGCGTGGATAATGCCGGCATTGTTGACAAGGATGTCAAGATCGCCGAACGCGCGGCAGGTTTCGGCGACCGCGCTTTGGGCGTTTGCCGCCTCGCCGACGTCGATGGCAAGGAAGCGCGCGTTGCTGAGCGCGCGAGCGGCCGCCTCGCCGGCGGCAGCGTCGATGTCGGCGATGGTCACACGTGCTCCTTCGGCGACATAGCGCTTGGCGATCGCCAGCCCAATGCCGCGCGCGGCGCCCGTGATGATCGCAACCTTGTCTTTGAGCCGCATGCTGCCCTCCGGATTGGGCTTGGAGTTACCACAGGGCAACTGTCGTCCCCGTGCGAGCGTGGACCTTATTCCAGAGCGGTGATCATGGTCCCCCTTCGCGGAGGCGACAAGCGAGCGATCAACGCCGTCCGAACAGGCGATCGAGAAACCAGCCATCGAGCGAGCGATTGATCACCTGCGGGCGCATGGACTCGAAGCCCCCCTGGCCGACTTGCGCGTTGTTCGGCCCTGGCGGCAGGACGGCGCTCGGCACCGCCGAGGCGAACGAGGAAGCGCCCGCGAGCCCAGGCAGGGCTGCGACCGCGACGCCCTGGTGGGCGACCCTCATGAAGCGTGACCAGACGTCGACCGGCAGGCCGCCGCCGGTCACCTTCTTGGTCGGCGAGGCATCATCGTTGCCAATCCAGACGCCCGTGACGAGATGGCCGGTATAGCCGACGAACCAGGCGTCGCGGAAATCTTGGCTCGTGCCGGTCTTGCCCGCGACCGGCCAGCCTGGAAGCTGCGCCCGTTGCGCGGTGCCGGACATAAGCGTCTCGCGCATCATCGCATTCATCATGGCGACGTGACGCGGCTCGATGATGCGCCCGAAATTCTGCGGCGCGCGGGCGAACAGGATCTTGCCGGCACGGGTGCGCACGCGCTCGACCACGTGCGGCGTGGTCGCGTCGCCGCCGTTGGCGAATGGTGCATAGGCGCAGGTGAGCTCGATGAGTGAGACTTCCGAGGTGCCGAGCGCCAACGACGGATTGGCATCGAGTTTCGAGGCGATGCCTAGCCGATACGCGGTCTTGGCCACCGCGCGCGGCCCGACTTCGAGCGTGAGGCGCACCGAGACCGTATTGAGCGAGAGCGCGAGCGCCTGCGTCAGCGTCACTGGCCCGTGGTACTCGTGGCTGTAGTTCTCGGGCTTCCAGCCCTTGAGCACCACCGGCTTGTCCTCGCGCACCGTGTCGGGCGTAAGTCCGCGCTCGAGCGCGGTCAGATAGACGAAAGGCTTGAACGCCGAGCCCGGCTGGCGCTTGGCGGCGACCGCGCGATTGAACTGGCTTTCGGCATAATTCCTGCCGCCGACCATCGCGCGCACCGCGCCCTCGGGCGTAATGGCGACCAGGGCGCCCTGCGCCACGTCAAGCCTTTGCCCTTTGAGGGCGAGTTCGTCGAGGAGTGCTTTCTCCGCAGCCGTCTGCAGGGCGGGATCGATCGTGGTCTCGACGACGAGATCCTGCTCCACGCGCCCGACGAGATCATCGAGCACGTCCATGATCCAGTCGGCGACGTAATTGACCGAGCCGGTGCCGGCGAGTTTGACCGCGCGCGCGGGTTGCGCGAGCGCCGCCTTGGCCATGGTCTCGGTCACGAAGCCGAGTTCGGTCATCGCCGCGAGAACCGCGCGGGCGCGGCGCTCGGCGCCG
Organism: Xanthobacteraceae bacterium; assembly: GCA_035263865.1. GTDB lineage: Bacteria > Pseudomonadota > Alphaproteobacteria > Rhizobiales > Xanthobacteraceae > VAZQ01. The sequence goes on along the minus strand of DATFQX010000203.1, from coordinate 59,363 downwards.
TCCGGGTTGCGGCTCGGTGCCAAGCGCGAGGGAGACTTCACCAGGCCCGCCAGCATCGCCGCTTCGGCGACCCTCACCTCGCGCGCCGGCTTGCCGAAATAGCGCTGCGTGGCCGCTTCGACCCCGTAGGCGCCGGAGCCGAAATAGACGCGGTTGAGATAAAGCTCGAGAATCTGCGTCTTGCTGAACCTGCGCTCGAGCCAGAGCGCCAGCACGAGCTCCTGCATCTTGCGCCAGAGCGTGCGCTCTTGGGTGAGAAACAGGTTCTTTGCGAGTTGCTGGGTAATCGTCGAGCCGCCCTGCGACACGCCGCGGCGAAGCACGTTGGCCGCGGCGGCGCGCACGAGTCCGATCGGATCGATGCCGGAATGGCTGAAAAAACGCCGATCCTCGATCGCGACGAATGCCTTGGGCAAATAGGGCGGAAGGTCCTTGATGGGCACATCCGTGCCGCTCATTTCCCCGCGCATGACGAGCGGCCGCCCATCGGTGCCGACGATCTGGATCGTCGGTGGACGCTTGGGAACTTCGAGCGACTGAATCGGCGGCAGCGTCGAGACGGCAAAGGCGATGAGGCCCATCGCGGAAATGAGCGCCCACAGCCCGAGGACGAGCGACCAATAGATGAACCGTCGCAGCGGTGAGCGCACGGCGCGCTTGCGCCCGCTGCTCTCTCGCTTGCTGGAGGCACGCTCCGGCGCCCGCGAAGGCGAGCCCGCATCGGGCGTATGCGCGCGGCGTGCCTTGCTCTTGCGCAGCCCCATTCTCGCCTCCCGCAGGGTCCGACCCTGCGGCAGGCTAACGAGAGCGATTTAAGAGGCAGTTACCGGAGGGCCGCGCAATCGAACGTTGTGTCCCCGGGATAAAGTCGGGCGAGAGAACTCAGCCCACCGCCGCGGTCTTGGCAGGTTTCGCCGCCGTGGCGGGTGCGTGCGATAGCAAAGAAATAAGCGCGCGCTTGATGGTCGCCTGACGCGTCGGCGAGGTGATCTTCGCGCCGAAGAGATCGGTGACGTAGAACACGTCGACGACGCGCTCGCCGAACGTCGCGACATGGGCAGAGCCGATGTTGAGGGAAAGCTTCGACAAAGCCCTGGTCAGCTCGAACAACAAGCCGGGACGATCGAGCCCGGTCACCTCGACCATGGTGTAGCGGCTCGACCAGCCATTGTTGATGTTTGCCTCGGGCAGCAGTGCAAAAGCATTGAGCCGCGCCCTCGCGGTTTCCCTTTTGGCCACGACCTCCGGCAGCTTGAGGTCGCCGCGCAAGGCCTTTTCGATCGAATCGGTCACGCGTGCGGCCCGGCGAGCTTCGTCGGTGTCGAGCTCGAACTCACGCGAGATGGAGATGGTGTCGAGCGCGCGCCCATCGGTGGTGGTGAAGATCTGCGCGTCGACGATGTTGGCGCCGGCAACCGCGCACGCGCCGGCGATGATCGAGAGCAGCCAGGGGTGGTCCGGGGCGAGCACCGTAAGCTCCGTCACGCCGCGCGCAGCCGCGAACGAAACCGAAGTCGCGAGCGACTTTTCGGCTTGGGCGGCCGAACGCAAGAACTGCGCGTGGGCGAGCTGGTGCGGCAGATCGACTTTGAGCCAGTAGGCCGGATAATGCAGCGCGATATACCCGTCGAGTTCGGCCGCAGTCCAATCGGTAAGCTCGGCACGGAACTCGGTCTGCGCCAGCGCGACACGCTGGGCGCGATTGACCTCGGAGAATCCGCCGGTCAGCACCGGCTCGGTTTCGTAATAGAGCGTGCGGATGAGCTGCGCCTTCCAGCCGTTCCATACGCCTGGGCCCACCGCCTTGATGTCGGCGGCGGTGAGGATGGTGAGCAGTTTTAACCTTTCGACGGATTGGATCACTGCGCTGAAGTTCTCGATCGTCATGCGGTCGGAAAGATCGCGCGACTGGGCCACCGACGACATCACCAAATGCACCTCGATGAGCCAGGCGACCGTTTCGGTCTCTGCCGGCGAGAAACCGAGCAATGGGCACAGATTGCGCGCGATGCGCGCGCCGGCAATGGAATGGTCCTCGATACGGCCCTTGGCGATGTCGTGCAGGAACAGCGCGACGTAAAGAAGATCGCGATGCCGCGGCTGAATGGTCCGCATCAGCTCGGTCGCGAACTTGGCATCCTCAGCTCGGCCGACCTCGATGTCGGAAAGCGCACCGATGCAGCGCAGGAGGTGCTCGTCGACGGTGTAGTGGTGATACATGTTGAACTGCATCATCGCGACGATGCGGCCGAAGGCGGGCACGAATTGGCCCAGCACACCGGCCTCGTTCATCCGCCGCAGCACGGTTTCCGCGTCGTTCTTCGAGGTGAGGATCGCGAGGAACAGGCGGTTGGCCTCCTCGTTTTCGCGCAACGATTGATCGATGAGCTTGAGCGAGCGCGTGGCGAGGTGCATCGCGTCGGGATGAAACGCCAGATTGTATTTCTGCGCGAGATGGAAGACGCGGATCAGATTGACTGGGTCGCGCTTGAACACTTGCTCGTCGGCGACATTGATGCGGTTGTAGTCGACGACGAAATCCTCGGTCTCGCTCAACGTATGGCGGGCGCGCGGTCGGAAGCGGGCCATCATGCGGCTGAGCACCGGCATGGCCTTGGCGTGGCTGTCCTCGAGCTTGGCGCACAGGATGGCGGTGAGATCGCCAACGTCCTTGGCGATCAGGAAATAGTGCTTCATGAACCGCTCGACGTCGCGCAGCCCGGGATGCTCGGTGTAGCCCAGCCGCACCGCGATCTCGCGCTGGATATCGAAGGAGAGCCGCTCCTCCGTCCGGCCGGCGAGAAAATGCATGTGGCAGCGCACAGCCCAGAGAAAATCGCCGCAGCGACGGAAGCGGCGGTATTCACGCGGATCATAGACGCCGAGTGCGATCAGTTCCTCGCGCTCGCGCACGCGATAGACGTATTTGGCGATCCAGTAGAGCGTGTGCAGGTCGCGCAGCCCGCCCTTGCCGTCCTTGACGTTGGGCTCGACCAGATAGCGGGACTGGCCGGCGCGCCGGTGGCGCTCCTCGCGCTCGGCGAGCTTGGCGGCGACGAATTGCGCAGCCGTGCCTTGCACGACCTCTTTGTCGAAGCGCGCGATGAACTCGTCGTAAAGTTTGCGGTCGCCGAGCAGAAAGCGCGCTTCGAGGAGCGCGGTGCGGATGGTCATATCGGCCTTGGCCGCACGAATGCACTCGCCGACCGAGCGGGTGGCATGGCCGACCTTGAGCCCCATGTCCCAGAGGCAATAGAGGATCGTTTCGGCGACGGATTCGCCCCAGGCGGTCTGCTTGTAGGGAAGCAGGAACAAGAGATCGACGTCCGAGCCGGCGGCGAGCACGCCACGGCCGTAGCCGCCGGTGGCGACGATCGCCATGCGCTCGGCTTCGGACGGATTCTGCGCCGGGTAGAGGTGCTCGATCGCGAACTCGAACAGCACGCGCACGATCTCGTCCTGCATGGCGGAGAGCCGCTCGGCGCAGCGCCGCCCGTGCCGGTCGGCAATGAGCAAACGCTCGACCGCCTTGCGTCCGCGCGTAAGCGCGCCGCGCAGGTGCCGGGAGACCGCCAATCTCAGTTCGCGGTCGTTGCCGGCGTGGACTTCGCTCAGGCCTTCGAGTTCGGCCGCGATGGCAACCGCATCGAAAATCGCGACTTCCCGGGAGGTCTCAGTCAGGATCAGCATGGGTACATGGCCATAGCGAAGCGCAGGTGCCGTGTCATACCGAATCGGCCGCTTCAGCTCATATTGTGTCGCCCCGTTCGGACGATAGCGCGTCTCCGAGAAACGGGGCGCGGAAACAAAAATACTTACTATCCTGAGCTACAATTCCGGTAAATAATTCTTATTGACGCCCTTAATCCCGGCTCCTAAGAAATAAACCTAGCGCCGATTTGAGCAAGCAGCTTGCGGGCGCTCTACAAATGCAGCTAAAGCGCGGGGCCCGCCCCTCGCCAGGCTGACGGCGGGCAAAAACCTCCCGCCCTTCATCAACCGGTCTCTTCCGCGCGACGCGCGGCCTGAGGCTCAACGTATGGAGGTCGTTATGACCAAAGCTTCCTGGCGTTTGCTGTTCGCCGGCGCGTTCGCGCTCAGCCTCATTCCTGCCGCGCAGGTGAGCGCCGCCGACAATCCTAAGGAGATCTACGTCGACTGGGCGACCTACAACCCGGTCTCGATGCTGCTCAAGGACAAAGGCTACCTGGAGAAGGAACTCGCCAAGGACGGCATCAAGGTCATCTGGGTGCAGACCAACAGTTCGTCGAACGCGCTGCAGTTCCTCAACGCTGCATCCATCAATTTCGGCTCGACCGCCGGCTCCGCCGCCCTCGTCGCCAGAATCAACGGCAATCCGATCAAGTCGGTCTACGTCTACTCTCGGCCGGAATGGACCGCGCTCGTTACCACCAAGGATAGCAGCATCAGCAAGGTTGCCGATCTCAAGGGCAAGAAAGTCGCGATGGTGCGCGGCACCGACCCGCACATCTTCGCCGTGCGCGCGTTGCTCACGGCCGGCCTCTCCGACAAGGACATAACGCCGGTGCTCGTGCAGCAGCACGCCGATGGCGGCAATCTCTTGATCCGCGGCGACGTCGACGCCTGGGCCGGGCTCGACCCGATGATGGCGCAGCACGAAGTCAAGGATGGCGCGCGGCTGTTCTACCGCAATCGCGACGCTAATACCTGGGGCATCCTCAATGTGCGCGAGGAGTTCGCCAAGGATCACCCCGACATCGTGCGGCGGGTGATTTCCGCCTATGAGGAGGCGCGTAAATATTCGCTCGCCAACTACGGCGAGCTCAAGAAAACGTTCATTGCAATCACGAAACTCCCTGACGCGGTCGTCGACAAGCAGCTCAAGGAGCGCACCGAGCTCACCCATAACAAGGTCGGTCCGGCGCAACGGGAATCGATCTTGGAAGCGGGTCTTGCGCTGCAGAAGGCTGGCGTGATCGGAGCGAGCATCGATGTCAAGAAGTCAGTCGACGAGCTCATCGATGATCGCTACGTGACGGCTGCGAAGTAACGCGTGTGCCGCGCGCGCATGTTGCGCGCGTCGGTATTCGCGATGTTGCATTGGAGAGTGATGCCGTGTCTCTTGTCGCCATGACCGCGGGCGTCGAGCAAGCCGGGGTGGCAGGGGCAGCTTCGAAGACAAGCGCCGCGCGCGTGCTGCGGCCGGCGCTCGGCTTGCTCTTGCCGGTCGGGCTTGCGGTGTTCTGGGAAATCGCAGTGCGCATGGGCTTCTCCAACGGCCGCCTGGTACCGCCGCCGTCGGTGATCTGGAACACGTTTACGGATCTCGCCGCGACCGGCGAGCTTCAGCAGCACGCACTCGCAACGATCTGGCGCGTGGCATGGGGATTTGTGTTCGGCGTGCTCGCTGGCACCGTCCTCGGTGCGATCGCTGGCTACTCGGCGCTGAGCTATCGTCTGCTCGATCCAACCTTGCAAGGCTTGCGCGCCGTGCCCTCCATCGCTTGGGTGCCGCTGTTCATTCTGTGGTTTGGCATCTTCGAGGCGTCCAAGATTATTCTGATCGCGGTCGGCGTGTTCTTTCCGGTCTATCTCGGGGTGATGGGCGCGGTAATGTCGGTCGATCGTAAGATCGTCGAAGTCGGACGCGCCTTTCGCTTGTCCGGCCTCGCTATGGTGCGGCGCATCCTGTTGCCGGCGGTGATGCCGGCCTATGTCATCGCGCTGCGCGCTGGGCTGGGGCTCGGCTGGATGTTCGTGCTGGCGGCGGAATTTTTGGGCGCCTCGACCGGGCTCGGCTTTCTTCTCATCGACGGCCAGCAGCTCGGCAAGCCGGCACAGATCGTCGCCGCCATCGTTGCCTTCGCCATCCTTGGCAAGGCAAGCGACTGGCTCATCGTGCTGGTGTCGTCGCCGTTCCTGCGTTGGGAAGACCGCTTCGCGCGCACGTGAAGGGATGCCGGATGCTCGTTCTCGACCGGGTCGGCAAGACCTATCCCAACGGGGTGCGCGCGCTCGACGGCATTTCGCTCGTCGTCGCGCCGGGTGAAATCCTCGTCGTCATCGGCGGCTCCGGCTGCGGCAAGTCGACGATGTTGCGAACGATCTCCGGGCTCGACCCGCCGACGCAGGGGCGGGTGGTGCTCGACGGCGCCACCATCACCGCCCCGCACGAGAAGATCGGCATCGTCTTTCAGGAGCCGCGGCTGCTCCCTTGGCTGCGCGTCGCCGACAATGTTGGCTTCGGCTTGGAGGACTATCCGAAGCCGGAACGACGCATGCGCGTGGCGGGCGCGCTCGACCGGGTCGGCTTGACCGAGAAAGCGAGAGTGTGGCCGCGCGAGCTCTCCGGCGGCCAGGCACAGCGCGTCGCCATTGCGCGCGCCTTGGTGCCGCGGCCGCAGGTTCTGCTTCTGGACGAGCCGTTCTCTGCGCTTGACGCCTTCACCCGCGCCGACCTTCAGGATCATCTGCTCGGCCTGTGGGCCGATCTCAAACCGACGCTGGTCATGGTGACGCATGACGTCGAGGAGGCGATCGTGCTCGCCGATCGCATCATGGTGATGCGGGCGCATCCCGGGCGCGTGTACGAGGAAATCGCCTGCGATCTGCCGCGCCCGCGCGACCGCCAGTCCGCCGCCTTCGACTTCGTCAAGCGTCGCGTGCTGGCGGCGCTCGACCGTTCCCTCGATCGCGCGGTGGCGAGGGCGGAGGAGGGCGAGACCCGCGCCGCGGCCGGCGGCGGCTTGTGGTGGTGACGCCGCGGCTTGCATTTTTCCTTGTCTGTCATCTGTCCTCTGCCGTTCGAAATGGAGATTGCAAATGGATGCTGCCGCGTTGCGCGCCATGCAGGCGCCGCTCAAGGAGCGCTACAAGGGCGAGCCGAAATCGGCCTTCATCACCTTGAAGGCCAAGGGCACGCTCGATGACGCGCATATCGCCTGCAAAGTAGAGACCGGGCGCGCGCTTGCGGTCGCAGGCCTGCATCCCGCGACCGGCGGCTCCGGGCTCGAGCTGTGCTCCGGCGACATGCTGCTCGAGGCGCTGGTCGCCTGCGCCGGCGTCACCCTCAAGGCGGTCGCGACCGCGCTCGACGTTCCGATCAAGTCCGCCACGGTCGCGGCCGAGGGTGATCTCGACTTCCGTGGTACGCTCGGCGTTGCCAAGGATGCGCCGGTTGGATTTGCTGCCATTCGCCTGCGCTTCGACGTCGACACCGACGCGCCACCCGACAAGCTCGAACAGCTCCTGAAGCTGACCGAGCGCTATTGCGTCGTCTATCAGACGCTCAGAAGCGGCCCCCCGATCGAGGTGAAGCTTAGCCGCGCGTAATTCGGCGCCGATTCCCGCGATGCTCGCCGATCCGTTCTTTTGGTATGGGCTTGCGCTCAAGGTGGCGATGACTGCGACGATCGTCATCGTCGCCTCGATGGCCGCCGAGCGCAGCGGGCCCTTCCTCGCCGCGCTCATCGCCGCCCTGCCGACCGCCGCCGGCGCCGCCTATATCATCCTGGCACTGGAACATCCGCCTGCTTTCATCGCCGCAGGCGCCGTCGGCAGCATGGCTGCGAATGCTGCCGTGGCGATTTTTGCGCTCACCTATGCCACGCTTGCGCAGAGCCAAGGCGTCGTGCTCAGCATCGGCGCGGCAACCCTGGTGTGGTTCGCCGCCGCTGCGCTCCTGCAGTCGATCGAGTGGACGCCATGGAGCGCGCTTGCCGTCAATGCCGTCGTGTTTGCTTGCACCATCCCGCTGTCGGCGCGCTACCGCGCCGCGGTGCCGAGCGAGAGGGCTACGATCTCCCGCTGCGCGCCGCGGCGGTGGCCGTGGTCGTCGCGGTCGTCACGACTGCAAGCCATTGGATCGGCTCGTTCGCCTCCGGCGTGTTCGCCGTGTTCCCAATCGTAATGGGGAGCTTAGTCGCGGTCATCCATCGCCGCAAGTCGGGTAAACCCGACTTGCGGTGTCAAGCCAGGCAATGACGGCGGCGTGGTTCGGCGCACGCGCTACTTGTCAATGGAAAGGTGCTGCGCGCGGATCAACTCGGCCCACTTGCGCTGCTGCGCCTTGATGTACTCGGCAAAGGCTTCCGGCGCGCTCGCCATCGGTTCGAACATTTGCGGTGCCAGGAATTTTTCGCGGAAGTCCGGCGCAGCCAAAATCTTGGCCACCTCGGCGTTGATCTTCGCCACGATCTCGCCCGGCGTGCCGGCGGGCGCGAACAAGCCGAACCAGGTCGAAGCCTCGTAACCCGGCAATCCCGATTCGGCGACCGTCGGAATCTCGGTGACGGCGGGCAGGCGCTGGCTGCTGCCAATGCCGAAGATCTTGATCTGCCCCGCGCGCCACGGCGGTAGCGCCAGGCTGACGCTCACCGACATGAGCTTGACGTGTCCAGCGATCACGTCGGTGAGCGCTGGCGCGGCGCCGCGGTAGTGAACGGCCTGAAGCTTCACGCCGGCCATGCTCTCGAACAAGACTACGTTCATGTGCGGCGCCGATCCGATCCCGGCGGTGCCGTAGGTGAGCTCGCCCGGTTGTTTCTTTGCGAGAGCGATCAGCTCGCGCACGCTGTCCGCCGCCAGCGAGGGATGGCCAAGGAGCGCCTGGTTGATGCGCACGATGCCGGTGATCGGGACAAAATCATGCTCTTCGTCGTAGGGCAGCTTCCCTTTGCCGTAGAGGGTCGGATTGATGGTAAAGGTACCGGCCTCCGCCACCAGCAGCGAATATCCGTCGGGCGCGGCTTTCGCGACCGATTGCGCACCGACGACGTGGGCGGCGCCGCCCCTGTTTTCGATCACGACCTGCTGGCCCCAACTCTCGGCGAGATGCTGGCCGAGCGCGCGCGCCACCACATCGGTCACACCGCCGGCCGCGGCCGTCACCGTCAGCGTGATGGTGCGCGTTGGATAGGATTGCGCCTGCGCCGATGCGGCGCCGGCGATGCAGGTGAGCAAGATCAGAGCAGCAAGCTTGTGCATGCCTAACCTCCCTCCGCCGCCTTGGCCTTGAGCGCGTAGAGCGCCTCGAGCGCCTCGCGCGGCGACATCTCGTCCGGATGCAGCGCGGAAAGCGCGGCGAGCACGCCCTCGGCGGTGCTGGCGCGAGGCGGCGCTGCCCGCGGCGTGGCGGCAAAAAGCGGCAGCTCGTCGAAGCCGCGCGGGGAGGCGCGCTCCTCGGCTTCGAGCTTGGCGAGGACGAGCTTCGCGCGCCCGATCACGGCCGGCGGCAGGCCTGCGAGCTTTGCCACCTGGATGCCGTAGCTGCGATCCGCCGCGCCCGGCACCACCTCGTGCAGGAACACGACCTCGCCCTCCCATTCCTTCACCCGCACGGTGGCATTGAACAGGCGCGGTAGGCGTGCCGCGAGCGCCGTGAGTTCGTGGAAGTGGGTGGCGAACAATGCGCGGCAACGGTTCGTCTCGTGCAGATGCTCGATCGCGGCCCACGCGATGGAGAGGCCGTCGAAGGTCGCGGTGCCGCGGCCGATCTCATCAAGGATGACGAGCGCGCGCTCGGTCGCCTGATTGAGGATGGCTGCAGTTTCCACCATCTCGACCATGAAGGTCGAGCGCCCCCGCGCGATGTCGTCGGCCGCGCCCACGCGCGAGAACAGCCGGTCGATCGCGCCGATTTTCGCGCGCCGCGCGGGCACGAAGCTGCCCATTTGCGCGAGGATCGCAATCAGCGCGTTCTGGCGCAGATAAGTGGACTTCCCCGCCATGTTCGGGCCGGTGACGAGATAGATGCGGCCGCTCGCCGCAGAGGGGGGCGGGGACAGATCGCAGTCGTTGGCCACGAACGGGGAGCTGTCGCCGGTGAGCGCCTGCTCCACCACCGGATGGCGTCCGCCCTCGATGATGAAATCGAGCGAGGCGTCGATCTGCGGCCGCACGTAGTGCCGCTCGGCCGCCAACTGCGCCAGGGCGGTGGCGACATCGAGCACGGCGAGCGCCTCGGCGGCGTCCTTGATCGCGGATGCTGCCGCCGTCACTGCGGCCGCGAGCTTCTCGAACGTCTCGAGCTCGATAGCGAGCGCGCGATCCGCCGCGTTCGCGATCTTGGCTTCGAGCTCGCCCAATTCGGTGGTGGTGAAGCGGACCTGTCCGGCGAGCGTCTGGCGATGGATGAAGGTCGCGTTGAGCGGCGGCGCCATCAAGCGTTCGCCATGCTGCGCCGTCACCTCCACGAAATAGCCGAGCACGTTGTTGTGGCGGATCTTCAGCGCGCGCACCGACGTCGCGTCCGCGTAGCGCGTCTGCAGCACCGCGATCACGCGGCGGGATTCGTCGCGCAGCGCGCGTGCCTCGTCGAACCCGGCGTCGAATCCGGCGCGCACGAAGTTGCCGTCGCGCTTAAGGTGCGGAAGCTCCTCCGCCAGGGCCGCGCCAAGCTCGCTCGCGAGTGCCGGATCAAGCCGGCGCAGCGCGCGCGCCGTCTGCGCGAGCTCGTCGCCAAGCTCGCCGCGCCTCTCCAGCTCCGCGGCAATGTCGGCAGCGGCGAGAATGCCGTCGCGGATGGCGGCAAGGTCACGCGGGCCGCCGCGGCCCAGCGCGAGCCGCGCCAGCGCGCGCGCGAGATCGGGCGAAGCCTTCAGTCGCTCGCGCAAATCGGCGCGCGCCGCCACGTCGGTAACGAAGAATTCGACCGCGTCCTGCCGGTGCTCGATTGCAGCGGGGTCAGTGAGCGGAGCGGCAAGGCGCTGCGCCAGAAGCCGCGAGCCAGCCGCCGTGACCGTGCGGTCGATCGCGGCGAGCAATGAGCCGCGTTGCTCGCCCGAGAGCGTGCGCACAAGCTCGAGATTGCTGCGCGTCGCCTGGTCGATCGCAAGGGTCGCCCCTTGTGCCTCGCGCACCGGGGGCGAGAGCGGCGGGCGTGCTGCAAGCTGGGTGCGCTCGATATAGCTGATGCAGGCGGCGGCCGCCGTGAGCTCGAGCCGCGACAGCGCGCCGAAGCTTTCCGTGGTGGCGAGGCCAAAATAGGCCGCGAGCCGGCGCTCGGCAGTTGCCGCGTCGAACACGTCGCGGGTCAGCGGCGTCACCGCCGCCAGCGAGCGCAGATAAGGAGCCAGCGCGGCATCACCGTAGAGCGCGTCCGACACGATGATCTCGCCCGGCTCGAGCCGGGCGATCTCCGCGGCGAGCCCTGCGCGGTCACATTCGGCGATGCGGAACTCGCCGGTGGAAATATCGATCCAGGCGAGCGCGAAGCGGCTCTCCTCCGCGATCGATGCGCGCGCGCGCGCAATCGCCAGCAGATAATTATTGCGCTTGGCATCGAGCAGCGTGTCCTCGGTGAGCGTGCCGGGCGTGACCACGCGAATGACGTCACGCCGCACCACGCTCTTGCTGCCGCGCTTCTTCGCCTCCGCGGGATCCTCGAGCTGCTCACAGACCGCCACACGATGGCCAAGCGCGATGAGGCGGTTGAGATACTCGTCGGCGCGGTGGATCGGCACGCCGCACATCGGGATATCGCGGCCGAGATGCTTGCCGCGTTTGGTGAGCACGATGCCGAGCGCGCTTGCGGCCACCTCGGCATCCTCGAAAAACAGCTCGTAGAAATCGCCCATCCGGTAGAACAGGAGACAATCCGGATTGGCGGCTTTGATCTCGATGTATTGTTCCATCACCGGCGTGGCACGCGGGGCGTCCTCACCGGGTGGGCTCGATTCGAAACCGGATGGAACGATCGGGCGCGCGGCATCCATGGGCGGCGACGCTAGCAGATGGCGCAGCGAGATTCATGGTGCGGCTTGTAAGATAGCCACAAGCGTGTGGCCGGGCCATCACCGGCTGGATCACACGCGACGACGTGCAGCAGCGGCAATACGGTGGGAAGTTCGGGTCAGCCGCCCGATGTTTCCGGCCTGATCCCCGACGTCCTGATCACCTTGCCCCATTTGTCGACCTCGGCCGCCATATAGGCGCCGAACTCGGCGGGCGTGTACAGGATCGGCGTGGTGGCGACGTCGGCGAGCCGCGCCTTGATGGTCGGGTTCGTGAGTCCCGCATTGATCTCGAGGTTGAGCCGTTCGATGATTTCGCCTGGCGTGCCGCGCGGCACGCCGAGCCCGCACCAGGAGTTGGCCTCGTAGCCCGCGACCGTCTCGCCGATGGTCGGCACGTCCGGCAGCACATCGGACCGGTTCTTGCCGCCCATGCCCAACGCGCGCAGCGAGCCCGAGCGGATGTGCGCGAGCGAGCCGGTCAAGACGTCGATCGCGACCTGCACCTGCCCGCCGATGAGGTCGGCGACCATGGGCGCGCCGCCGCGATAGGGCACGTGGATCATGTTGACGCCGGCCATCATCTTGAAGAGTTCGCCGGCGACGTGCGAGGTCGAGCCGGTGCCGAACGAGCCGATGCTGATCTTGCCGGGGTTCGCCTTGGCGTAGGCGATGAGTTCGCCGACGGTCTTTGCCGGAAGCGACGGGTTGGCGACCATCACGAGGGGAAAATCGATGAGCCCGGAGACCGGCGCGATGTCTCGCAGCAGGTTGAAGGGAAGGTTCTCGAACAGCGACACGTTCACTGCTGCCGAGGCCGGCACGAACAGCAGCGTGTAACCGTCGGGCGGCGAATTAACCACGGTTTGGACCGAGATGTTGCTGCTCGCTCCCGGCTTGTTTTCGACCACGACGGGTTGGCCCAGCCGCTCCGCGAGCCAGGGCGCCATGATGCGCGATACGATGTCGGCCCCGCCGCCGGGCGGAAACCCGACCACCCAGCGCAGCGGCCGCACCGGATAGGTTTGCGCGCTCGCGCGATGCGAGGTGGAAATCGCGCTGGCGGCGCTGGCGAGATACAAAAATCGACGGCGAGAGAGATTCATGGCACTCCTTCCTGCCGCCCAAGAGGTCGAGGCTAGTTCACCAGTTTTCGGCCGGTGACTGCTTCAAGATTCTTATAGTCGATTTTTTCGCGGTCCGCCTTTGGAATGTTGAGCGAATCCAGGATCTCCAGCGTGAGCCGCGGATACATCGTGCCGCCTTCCGGATCGAACGGGCAGTCCGAAGCGAACACGATCTTTTCCAACGGAAAGAACTCCAGGCCGCATTTTGTCGCTGGCTTGCCGCCGAACACCGCGGTGTCAGCAAAAAAGTCCTGCTTGAAATAGTCGAGCGGGCGTTTTTTGAGGCTCTTGCGCAGGGAGACGTAGTCTTCGTCGCTGGTGCGCGAGCCCAGCACGTCCCAACCCGGACCGATGCGGCCCTCGAGCATCGGCACGATGCCGCCGAAGTGATGGGTGATGATCTTGAGATTGGGATGGTTGTCCATGATCTTCGAAAACACCAGGCGGCCCATGGCGGCAGCCGTCTCGTAGGACCATCCAAACGTCCACCAGATTTCGTAGAGGGATTTCTTCTCGTCGATGTAGTCCGGCATATTGGCGCCGCGTGCTGGATGCAGCCAGATCGGTTTGCCGAGCGCGTTCATTTTTTTCCAGAACGGCAGGTATTGCGGACGGTCGAGCGGCTTGCCGGCGACGTTGGTATAGATTTGCACGCCGAGCGCGCCGAGTTGGTTGATCGTGCGTTCCGCCTCGCGCACGCCGGCATCGGGCGCGTCGAGCGATATCTGCGCGATCCAGCCCGGGAAATGCTCGCGTTCCTTTGCGCACAGTTCGGCAAAGCCGTCGTTGATGATGCGGATGAGCTCGTCGATCTGCGCCGGGGTTTTCGCGAAGGTTTCGACCGGCGGCTGCGGGTAAGACAGGATCTGCTGATAATCCTTGAAGCCATCGACCATCTTCTTGCGATGGTCGAGATTGAACAGCGCCGGCAGCGAGCGCACGCGCTTACCCATATCCTTGTAGTCGCCGGCGACCTCTTGCATCTTGTCGAAGAATTTTTTCGGGAAGAAGTGCGTATACGCATCGATCCGCATCTGCGTCCTCCGGCTTTCTTCTGAGCGTTGTTAGCCGCTCGACTGCCCGCTGTCCATCACACGGCCGCAGCCGCGCGGTAATGTCCGCTCATTCCCGCGAAAGCGGGACACGCGGCAGGGCCCTATTTCACCGTTATATTCGCCTCGCGAATGATGCGGCTGTAGTCGTCGACCATTCGTCGCAGGTAGGCGGCGAATTCTGCCCCGCACATGCCGACCGGAAACAGCCCTTGTTCGGCGAGTTTTCGCGCCATGTCGGGGGCTTTGATCGCGCTGCTGAAGAAGCCGGAGAGCCGATTGAGCATCTCGGGCGGCGTCTTCGCCGGCGCCACGATGCCATAGAAGATATCCGCCTCGTAGTTGCTGATCCCGGTCTCGCCGAGGGTTGGCACATCCGGGAGCGTCGCGACCCGCGTGCGCGAGGTCGTCACCAGCCCTCGCAGCGTGCCGGCTTTGAGCTGCGACACGACGGTCGGATAATCGGCCCACACCGCCGCCACATGATTGCCCATCAGCGCATTGATTGCGGGCGCGGTGCCGCCATAGGGCACGTAGGTCAAGTTGATGTTGGCCGCGCGCTTGAGCACCTCGATGGCGACGTGCAAGGAAGAGCCGGGCCCGCCGCTCGCGAACACCAGCTCGCCAGGTTTGGCACGCGCCGCGGCAATCAAATCGCCGAGCGTATGATAGGGCGACGAGCCGAGCACGACGAGGACCATCGGGGTTGCCGCGAGATAGCAAACCGGTTCGAAGCTTCCCGTTGGGTCGTAATTCGCTCGCTGCAAGGGCGGGTTGATGACGAACGAATTCGCCACGAGCAGCACGGTATGGCCGTCGGGCGCGGCGCGCTCGACCGCCTCGGTGCCGATCACCGTGCCGCCGCCCGGACGATTCTCGACCACGACGGTTGGACCCTGCGTGCGGCCGATCTGCTCTGCCATCAGGCGGGAGAGGATGTCGGGACCGCTGCCCGGCGTATAGGGCACCACGATCTTGATCGCGCCCGCCTGCGGCCATGCGGCGGACGCAAGCACCGCCGCCGCGAGCACCGCTGCAACCATAATGAGCAATCGCCTAAGCAAGTGTGCTGTCATGATTTGCTTACTCGCTCGATTATGTCAGAGCGCTAGCATATTCGATTTCGTGCCCGCCTCCCAATCCGGCGAGAGGTATTCACATGCGCGAGGGAAGCCACAGCGCGATGATCGGGAACGAGATCAGGATCACCAGCCGGATCAGGTCCGTCGCGATGAAGGGCAAAACGCCAGCGAAGATCGTCGAGAAATTGATGTCCTGGATCACGCTTTTTATGACGAACACGACCATCCCGACCGGCGGATGAATGAGCCCAAGCTCCACGGTCATGACGATGATGACGCCGAACCAGATTGGGTCGAAGCCCAGTTCCTTGATCACGGGAAAGATGATTGGCACCGTGAGGATGACCATGGCGAGCGCATCCATGAGGCATCCGAGCACCAGATACATCAGCATGATGAGCGCCAGCACGCCGTAGCGTCCCACGCCCAGCGCGGTGAGGAATGCGGTCACTTTCTGCGGCGTCTGCGTAATTGTTAGAAAATAGCCGAACAGCAGCGCACCGATGAGAACCGTGAACACGGCGGCGGCGGTGCGCGTCGCCTGCAGCAGCGAGCGACGAATATCGGTGCGCGTGAGCCGGCCGCGCAGGACGCCGATCAAAAATGCGCCGCCTGCGCCCATGCCGCCGGCCTCCGTCGGTGTGAACAGGCCACCGTACAGGCCGCCGATGACGAAAAAGAACAGCAGCAGAGTTGCCCAGATATCACGCAGTCCCGTGAGCCGCTCGCGCCAATCGCTGCGCGGGCCAGCCGGCAGATATTTAGGCCGCGCCCGGACAATGACTGCGACCGTGGTCATGTACATGGAGGCGGCGAGAATGCCGGGAACGATGCCGGCGATGAACAGCTTGCCGATGTCCTGCTCGGTGATGATGCCGTAGACGGCGAGGACCGTGGACGGCGGCAGCATGGCGCCCAGCGTCCCGCCGGCGGCGATCACGCCGGCGGCGAACGACTGCGGATAGCCGTAGCGACGCATCTCCGGATAGGCGACGGTGGAAAACGTCGCTGCGGTCGCGACCGAGGAGCCGGAGATTGCTGCAAAACCGCCGCAGGCCGCGATGGTCGCAACGCCGAGCCCGCCGCGGCGATGGCCGAGAAAGCCGTTCGCCGCCCGAAAAAGCTCGCGACTCATGCCGGAATTGGTAACGAACGCTCCCATGAGCAGGAACATCGGGATGACGCCGAAGGTGTAATCGGTCACGGTGCGCATCGACGTGTGCCCGACGATTTTGAAAGCGGCATCCCAATTGACCAGGTAGGAAAAGCCGCTGACTCCGACCAAGCCCATCGCCATGCCCACCGGCACGCGCAACAGCATCAGTGCGAACAACACGATGAAGCCGAGGATGGCGACTGCATCGGTGTCCATCGCCATTCACTCACTCGACCGGCTTGATCTGATACTGGCCGCCCATCAGTTCCGGATGGAAGATCAGCCGGTAGGTACGCACCGCAATCAGCAGCACCGCGGACACGTCCCCCAGCCATGCGACTAGGAAAAACGGCCAGGTCGGCAATCGCAGATCGAAGGTCAAGACGTTATCGGCGCGTGTGCTCAGCACCTTGTCAAACAAGGTCCAGGTCTGAACCGAGACGACGAAGAGGAGAACGAGCGTTGCGAATACGTCAATGAAACGCTGTAGCGTCGGTCCGACATTCGCATAGACGAGGTCGACCGTGATGTGAGTGCCCCGATACGAGGTTGCGGCGATGCCCCAAAAAATCAGGATGCCGAGAAGAAGCCGCCCGAAGTCGTAGCTGTCGCGAATCTGCACGCTGAAGAAATATCGCAGCAGCACCGAGGTGAAGATATCCGCCGCGACGATGCCGACGAAGAACGCCGCCAGTAGCTCGATGCCGTCGATGAAGCGATCCATCCGATTGCGCCGGCGGCGGCCGGTCGCGACATCTGGCGGTAATTGCGCATCGGCCATGATGGGCGGTCCCTCACGCGGCGTGGCAGCGGAGTAAGCGTAGGCCTAGTAGGGTGGGCAAAATCGCCGCGCAGGAGCGTAATGCGTGTTGCCTTCGTGAGCGATTTTGCCCACGCACAGAGCACGCGTGGGCATCGCGCGTGTGCCACAGGTGCCTACGAGTCTCGCTGCTTAATACCCCGCATTATATTGCGCGAGCGCTTGCTTGAGCTCCTTCAAGATGGTGTTGGGATCGCCACCGGTCTTGCGCACGTTCTCGGCCCATTGCTTCTCCAGCGGCTCGGCCGACTTCTTCCACTCCTCGAGCTGCGCCGCGGTGATCGGGTAGACCTCGTGACCGGGTTCGGCTTTGACCTTCGCGATGCCCGCGTGCTCGAAATCCGCCCACCGGTCGGCGAATTTGCTGGCCCATTCGGTGGTGCAGTGATCGTCGATCACCTTTTTCTGCGCCGGCGACATGGCGGCGTAGGTGCGCGGGCTCATCAGCCACTGGAAGGTGACGGTGTGGAGCGGCGCGTCCATGTGATACTTCGTCACCTTGTCGACGCCGAGCAGCGGCACCGAGCCCCAGGGGAAGGTGACCGCCTCCGCCACGCCTTTCTCCATCACGTCGCGCACTTCGGTCGCGCTCGCCTGCACGTTGGTGCCGCCGAGGAGCGTCACCCACGCGGCCACCGTCGCCTGCGAGGGGCGAACCTTCATTCCCTTGATGTCGCCCGGTACCACGATTTTCTTCTTGCTCGAGTGCCAGGTGAGCGGATCGAGGATGAAGGAAAAGCAGTATTTCACGTCCTTCATCTCGTTCGGCGCGTACTTGCGATACCAGACGTCGACGGCGCGAATGCCGCCCTTGGCGTCGCCGACGAGGAACGGCAATTCGCCGGCGGCGATGATGGGAAAACGGCCGGGCTGGTAGCCAGGATTGACATAGGTGAAGTCGGCGATGCCGTCGCGCGCCATGTCGTAATGGTCGAACGCTTTGCCGAGCTGCTGGGATGGAAAGACCTTCGATTTGATGGTTCCGTTCGAGGCCTTCTCGACCGAGGCGCCCCATTCCTCCATCGCCTTCTGCAGCGGATGGGTGGGCGGCACCCAGTGTGACAGCTTGAGCTCGAAGGTCTTGTCCTGCGCGAGCGCGCCCGAGGCTGCGAGCAGCAGCCCAGCGGCGATCGCTGCGGCAAAGGAATTCTTGCTTCGACGCGATGGCATCCTCTCCTCCTGACTCATCGTTCTTGTCGCCGCACGGCGTTTGCCGGCATTGAGCCCGAAGTGATCGGAACTGTAAAGTGACGTAGTGAGTTCCGTTCGTCCCCGCGAAAGCGGGGACCCAGTGTTTCCGCCCTGGATTCCCGCTCGCGCGGGAATGAACGGAGTTTGACTGCGCGCGTGCGCGAGATGATTGGTGGATCGTGAACGGCAAGAGCGACAAGGACGCGAACGCCGATCCGGCGTTGCTGCACAAGAAAATGCTGCAGTTGCTGAGCAGCCTATGGGTGACCCGCGCGGTCGGCACCTTCGCGCGGCTCCGCCTCGCCGACGTCATGGAGGATGGTGTCGCGAACCACGCCGCGATTGCCGCAGCGCGCGGTCTTATCCCTGATCGTCTCTATCGGCTGCTGCGTGCGCTCTCGACGCTGGGTATCGTGGCCGAGCCGACACGCGGGCACTTCACGCTCACGCCGCTCGGGCGGCTCTTGAGCTCGCATTCGCCCCACAACACCCGGACCACCGCCATCTTCCTCAACGATTATTTCGCCGACATGTGGACGCATCTCGACGACGCGCTCGCCGGCGAGCGCACCGCCTTTGAGGCGCTCAAGGGCGCGCCGTTCTTCGAATGGCTTGCGCGAAATCCCGGCGAAGCTCGCCGTTTCGATCGCATGATGCTCGAGGTGCACGGGCCGGAGACGCCGGCGATCGTCGCGGCCTATGATTTCTCGCGCTTCGAACACGTGGTCGACATCGGCGGCGGCAACGGCTCGCTCTTATCCGCCGTGCTCGCCGCCTGCCCGAACCTGCGCGCTACGCTGTTCGATATGCCTGAAGCGGTCGCCGCGGCGAAACGAGGGGAGGGTGGCCCGCTTCCCGGCGTGAGCTTCGTGAGCGCCGACATATTTACGACGCCGGCACCCGCGGGCGGCGACCTCTATCTCATCCGCCATCTCCTGCACGACTACGAGGATGACGATTGCATTCGCATTCTCGCCAATGTGCGTCGGGCCATGCAGCCGCAGGGGCGCGTGCTGGTGCTCGAATCGCCCTTGCCGTCTGACGAGCGTCCGGGCCCGGGCCGCTGGCTCGACTTGCAAGTGATGTTGCTGTGCGGCGGGCGCGAGCGCACGGTCGAGGAATATGCCGCGCTGTTCGAAAAGGCCGGCCTGCATCTCGCGCGCACGATCCCCACCAAGCACCCCGCCATGACCATCGTCGAAGCGGCGGCGGCTCTTCCCGCCTGATCGAGCGAGCATGCGCGCAGAGCCACCTTTGATCGCACGCCGGCACGTCTTTTATGTCAGCGGTTACGATCCGCAGGGCGCCGAGGGATACCACCGGCTGTTCGATCGCAGCCTGGCGCGTTTCCTAAAGATATGGCCGCTTACGGCGCGGCTCGGCCAGCTCGCGTTGGATTCAGAGACCTTCGCGCACTGGAACATCGAAACATCGGGTCCGAACTGGCAGGTCTTCACCCGCTATGACTTTCTGCGCCAGGAGCACTTCGTCCGTGGGAACATGGCCGAGCCTCTGCCGCGGCAGATCCCCCGTGCCGTTGCTTGGACAATTGATTATCTCCTCAGCGGAGCGCTGGTCCGCGTGCTGCGCGCCTCTGCATATTTCGGCCTGGTGCTCATCTATTTCCAGCTGATGCTGATCGCGTGGGTCGCGCTGTCGGCTGGCGGTGCATGGATCGTCACCGCGGCGATCACACGCGCTTTTGCCTTGCACGGCTGGGCGGCACTAGTCATCGGTGTGCCTGCTGCGATCGCGATTTTCTTGAGCTTGCGGCCGCTCGCCGACCGCTGGTTCCTCGTCCAGATCAACAACCACTGGCCCTATCTTTGCGAATTCGCCCGCGGGGAAGCGACTGGCTTCGATCCTCTAATCGAGGCCTGCGCGCAGCGCGTGATCGCCGCCGTGCGCACGAATGACGCCGACGAGATCATCGTCATTGGCCATAGCGGCGGCTGCGCGCTGGCGCCGGCGGTGATCCTACGCGCGCTCGAACTCGATCCCGATATTGGGCGCCGGGGACCGCCGCTCATCCTGCTGACGCTCGGCTCGATCGCCCCGGCAGCGGCCCTGCATCCCAAAGCGCAAAGCCTGCGCGCTACCTACGCGCGGCTCGCGGTCGAGACCTCGGTGCCGTGGATCGATGCGCAATCGCGCGCCGACGTGCTCAACTTCTGGGATTTCGATCCGGTTGAGGGGATCGGCGCCCGCGTCGCGGGCCAACGCTGCAATCCCTCGATCTGGAAGGTGCGCTTCGGCGACATGCTGTCGCGGCGCTTCTACTGGCGCATTCGCTTCAACTTCTTCCGTCTGCACTATCAGTTCATCATGGCAAGCGACCGCCGTGCCGCTTACGATTATTTCATGCTCGTCTGCGGCCCGCTGCCGGTCGCGACCTGGGCCAAGCATCCCGCCGGCGCGCTGGCGCGCTTTGCCGCTGACGGCAGTCTGGCGGTCGATGGCGTGAGCCCGCGCGCGAGCCCTAGCCCCGCGTGAGCGGCGAAGATAAAGATTCCGGCTTATTTCTGCGACAGCCGCGCGATGACCGCTTGCGGCAACGGCTTCGCCTTCATCGTGCCCTTGGCGGGATCGCCTTCCACCCATACCCGGGTCTCGAAGCCCTCGGCCGCGAGCGCGCCGTCCTTGTACAAGCGGTGTCGCACGTCGAAGCTCGAGCGGTGCAGCGCCGTGACCGCGGTCTCGACCGTCACCTCGTCGCCGTACCTTGTAGGAAGAAGAAAGCGCGAATGGGCGTTGACCAGCGGATGCCCGGCGAAATCATAGGCCTTGAGATAATCGATCTTGCGCATGCCGAGCGCGCGCTCGATCAGCGCCGAGGTGCTGGCGTCGAAGATCGCGAAATAGCGCGGGTAGTAGATGATCCCGGCCGGATCGCAATCGCCCCATTCGATGCGCACGACGCGGTAGTTGACGAGCATGCGCTCTCATACCAAGGGCGTTAAATATCGACACGGCATGCCCGGGCTGGACCCGGGCATCCATTGAAAAGAAACGCTTTGATTCAATGGATGGATTGCCGGGTCAAGCCCGGCAATGACGGCCGGAGGAAGCGCTGCCGAAGGCATGGGGCTTACATCGCTCAGCGCGGTGCGAGCCGCAGCGCGCCGTCGAGGCGGATCACCTCGCCGTTGATGTAAGCGTTTTCGATGATGTGGCGCGCGAGCGAGGCGAACTGATCGGGCCGCCCGAGCAGCTTTGGAAACGGCACCGCTGCGGCGAGACTCTTCTGCGCTTCCTCCGGCAACGCCATCAGCATCGGCGTGTGGAAAATGCCTGGCGCGATGGTCGCGACGCGAATCCCGAACTGCGCGAATTCGCGCGCGGCCGGCAAGGTCAGTGCGGCGACGCCGCCCTTGGAGGCGGAATAGGCGGCCTGGCCGATTTGCCCTTCGAAGGCCGCAACCGAGGCGGCCATGATGATAATGCCGCGCTCGCCGTCGGCGAGCGGGCTCAAGCTTTGCATGTCGGCGGCGACGAGCCGCATCATGTTGAACGTGCCGATGAGGTTGATGCTGATGACGCGCTCGAACTCGGCGAGCGGCATCGGTCCATCGCGGCCGACGATGCGCTTGGCCGGCCCGACGCCGGCGCAATTGATCAAGATGCGTGCTGGCCCGTGCCGCTCGCGTGCCTCCTTGAGCGCGGCGTTCGCTTGCTCGGCATTGGTCACGTCGCACGCGACCGCGTGGCCGCCGATCTTCTGCGCCAGCGCGCGCGCGCCATCCTGATTGACGTCGATCACGGTGAGCTTGGCGCCGGCGCGGGCAAGCTCGCTCGCGGTCGCCGCGCCCAGTCCCGAGGCGCCGCCAGTCACGACCGCCGCGTGTCCCTTGATGTCCATGGTCAGTGCTCCCGTGCGGCAGGGGCGTCCGGATTCTTGATCAAGAGCGCGATGCCCTGCCCGCCGCCGATGCAGGCCGAGGCGATGCCGTAGCGCAGCTCTGCGCGCTTGAGCTCGCGCGCCAGCGTGAGCGCGAGCCGCACGCCGGTTGCGCCCAAAGGGTGCCCGATGGCGATGGCGCCGCCGTTGACGTTGAGCTTTTCTTCGTCGATGCCCAGCTCGCGCGCGCAGGCCATCACCTGCGCGCCGAACGCTTCGTTGATCTCGAAGCGGTCGATCTGCGACAGCTTGAGCCCGGCGCGTTCGAGCACGGCTTTGATTGCGGGCACGGGGCCGATGCCCATCACGTCGGGCGGCACGCCCACGGTGGCGCCGGCGAGAATGCGCGCGAGCGCGGGCTTGCCCGATGTCTTCGCATAATCGGAGGAGGCGACGAACGCCGCTGCCGCGCCGTCGACGATCGCCGAGGAATTGCCGCCGGTCTGCACCCCGCCGAATGCGGGACGGATGGCGGCGAGCGCCTCGAGCGGGGAAGGGCGCACGTGGGTGTCGGCGGCAAGCTCGTTCGCGCCGCTAAGCTTCAGCGCGCGCGGCGCAAAACCCTCCTGCTCGAACGTCTCGTTCTTGACCGGCGCTATCTCGCCGGCGAGGAAGCCCGATTTCTGCGCCGCGAGCGCGCGCGAAAAACTGCGCGCGGCGTAGGCGTCGACTTGCGCGCGCGTGATCTGGTATTGCCGCGCCAGATTCTCCGCCGTGTCGCCCATGGTGACGTTGGCGGCCGGATCGCGCAGCGCCTCCCAAAGAAAATCCTTGAAATCGACGGCGCCCATGCGAAAGCCGCCGCGCATGGTATAGGAGGCGACTGGGTTGCGGCTCATGGACTCCGTGCCGACGCAGAGCGTAAGCCCGATCTCCTTGTGCGTGATGACGTCCGCCGCCTGCATCAGCACTTCGAGGCCGGTGCCGCAGACCCGCTGCACCATATGCGCGGGCACCTCGATCGGCACCCCGGTATAAAGCCCGATATGGCGCGGCAGGCAGTACGTGTCGAAGCTTGCTTGCGCCATCGAGCCGGTGATGACCGCGCCCACGTCCTGCGGCGAGACGCCCGATCGCGCGAACGCCGCGCGCGCGGCTTTGATGCCGAGATCGGTGGGCGAGACCTGCGCCAATGCGCCGTTGTAGTCGGCGAACGGCGTGCGCACGCCGTCAAGCAGCCACACCTCGCTCCAGCTCGCGCTAAGACCTGCAGTCTTACTCGCCATGATCATGGTCCCATATCTATCACGAGCACGCGCGGCGAAGGGTCAAGCGCGTAGAGCTCGTCCACGAGGTCGCCGCGCCGCTTGAGCACCGCGCCCTGGTTGATCGACCCCTTGTCGGTCATTTCGCCGGCGTCGAGCGAGGGCGGCTCGCGAACGAGGATGGCGCGGCAGACGCGGTTCGAGCTGCCGGTGCTCGCCCGTGCTACGCTCGCAAGCCGCGCGCGCACTTCTTCGCGCACCCGCGCGTCGACGGTTACGTCGGCCGCCGCGGCGAGCCTACGGCAGGCGGCCACGTTCGGAAAAATGAGCGCGCCGAGTTCGTTGCGATCGGCGCCGGTGATGACGACATCGCGTGCATAGGGCTCGAGCGTTTGCAAGAGGCGCGCGCGCAACGGACCAACATTCACCCAGGTGCCGGTCGCCAGCTTAAAATCCTCGGCGACGCGACCGTCGAACAAAAGGCCGGCGCGCGGATCGTCCGGGTCCTCGAATTTGAGCGCGTCGCCGAGCTTATAGAAGCCTTCCTCATCGAAGGCCTGCGCGGTGAGTTCGCGTTGCCGCCAGTAGCCGGGCGTGACGTTCGGCCCGCGCACGCGCGCCTCGAGCTTGCCGTGATACGGGACGAGCTTGAGCTCGACCCCGGGCACCGGCACGCCCATGTTGCTCGAATCCTTGCTCTGCCACATCCGCGCGAGCGCCATGGGCGCCGTCTCTGTCGCGCCGAGGCCGGTGAGGAAGTTAATGCGCTCGCCGCAGGTCGCAAGCGCAAGCTCCTGCATCTCGTCAAACACGGACTGTGACAGGGCCGCGCCCGCGAACCACAGCACTTTGAGCTTTTGGAAAAACGTCTTCCGCAGCTGCGCGTCGGCGCGGAAATAAGGGAGTAGCGCCTCGTAGCCCTTCGGCACCGTGAAATACCAGTTCGTCGCGACCTCGCGCAGGTTCTTCACTGTGGTTTCGATCGCTCCCGGCAGCGGCTTTCCTTCATCGATATAGAGCGTGCCGCCGTTGTAGAGCACGAAACCGAAATTGTGATTGCCGCCGGCGGTGTGATGCCACGGTGCCCAGTCGACGATCACCGGCGGCTCCTCGGCGAAGAAGGCGAGCTGGGAAAGAATCATCGCCTGGTTCGCGCACCACATGCGCGGGGTGTTGATCACGGCCTTGGGCGTGCCGGTCGAGCCTGAGGTGAACAGGAACTTGGCAATCGTGTCCGGGCCGACGATTGCGTGCGCCGCCTCGGCTGCGCCCGTCGCGGTCGCAGTGAGGAAGGTCTCGAACACCGTCGTCGGCCGGTTCGGGAGCGGATTACGGGTGACCACGACTTCGACCCCGGCCGGCACGACCGCCTCGAGCGCGCGGCCGTAGCTTTGCCCGTCGGCGGCGAAGACGAGGCCCGGCGTGAGCAGGTCGATTATCGATCTCAATTTGCCGAGGTCGTTCGAGATCAGCGCAAAGGCCGGCGACACCGGCGCGTAGGGGACGCCGATATAGTTGGCGGCAAGGCCAAGGAGCGCGTGCTCTATGTCGTTGCCTGAGAGGATCACGAGCGGCCGCTCGGGGGAGAGACCGCGTTGCAGGAGCGCTGCGCCGATGCGGCGGACCTGCTCAAGGGTTTGGCCATAGGTGAGCTTGCGCCACGACGAGCCGGCGCGTTGCGCGAGAAAGGTGCGCGCGGGAGCTGCCGCCGCCCAATGTTCGAGGCGCTCCGTCAGCTTGGCAGGATAGGGGGCAAGCGTATGCGGCGAGCGCAGCAGGATGGTCCCATCGCCTCTGCGCTCGGCCACCACGTCGCGCGGCCCAAGCTGCACCGCCCGCATTGGGGCGGCGGCAGCTTCGGCTCGACGCGCTTTGACCTTTGTTGCCATGCCGCTTCAGCTGCGCACCGTCTTCAGCGCGCGTTTTTCCAGAAAGGCTTTGAGCCGCGCTTTCGCCTCCTCGTCGCCCTGGGCGATCGCCGAAATCAGCGCCTCCGTGAGATAGCCGCTGGCCGGATCGGCGGCGGCGATGCGCGGGAGCACGTGCGTGACGGCGAAATTCGTCATGGGCGCGTTGCCCGCAATTTGTTCAGCGAGCGCGATGCCCTTGGCAAGGCCCGCGCCGGCGGGGACGAGATAATGCGAAATGCCGATCGCCTGACCTTCTTCGGCATCGTAGGTGCGGCCGGTCAGCATCATGTCCATCATGCGCGCGGTGCCGATCAGCCGTGGCAGGCGCACTGCCCCGCCGCCGCCGACGAAAATGCCGCGGCTGCCTTCCGGCAGGGCGTAATAGGTGGATGTTTCGGCCACGCGGATGTGGCAGGCGGCGGCGATTTCGAGCCCTCCGCCGACCACCGCGCCATGCAGTACCGCCACTACGGGCGCTTTGCCGTATTCGATGCGCTCGAACGCGCGGTGCCAGCTGCGGGAATGGGCGATGCCTTGCGCGATATCGCGCGAGGTGAGCTCGGTGAGATCGAGCCCCGCGCAGAAATGCTCGCCTTCAGCAGCGAGCACGACTGCCTTGATCGCGTCCGGCAGGGCAGCAAAAAAGGCTTCGATGCCGAACACGGTCGGATCGTCGATGGCGTTGCGCTTCTCAGGCCGCGCCAGGCAGAGAACGGCGATGTCGCCGCGGCGCTCGGCCTTGAGCGAGCGCGGCAGTTCAACGTCGAAGCCGCCAGCGGATTTAGTCACGCGATCCTCGCAGCTTCCAAGTCCGGCACGTGTTCGGTGACATTTCTCGAAAAACGGGTCAAGACTCACACAATCTCGTAAACGGCCAGCCGCACCGCGAGCTTTTCACGCGCGCCGGTGGCGAGCGCCAGAATCCGGTTGAGCCAAGCCAAGCTCGGCTCGGCGGTCTCGAACCGCATGACTGTGCGGAAATAATAGCGCGACGGTTCGACGTCCTCGCCGCGGGCGAGCGCGGCGATCACCTCGGGTGCGCCATGGCGCAGCCCGTCGCTGCGCACGAGAATGCGCGCACCGTCATCGGTCTCGATCCCATAGCGGGCCGTGAGATCGGTGACGCCGTCCGGCCGCACGATTTGCCAATCGGCACCGGGCAAAACGCTTCCTTTCAGCCGCGCACCCTCGACCCGGCCACCGAGGATGTCGATCATGCGTCGTTCGCCATAGGGTGTTTGCCCGAAATGTCGGATCTCACCGAGATCCGCATGGATGTTAAAGATCGGCGTCTGTGAGATCATGATCCCCGCTCGGCTCTTGTGCTGTTGTGCGCGATATCCATCTGTTGACTTCGCCCCGTGCGCTTGCGAGGACGATATTAGCGAGTTTGGACGATGACCGACACGCGCGAGGTTTTTCTGTGCGACGGCGTGCGCACGCCGATCGGCCGATACGGTGGCGCGCTCGCGAACGTGCGCACCGACGACCTTGCCGCGCTGCCGATCAAGGCGATCGTCAAGCGGCATGCCAATCTCGACTGGTCGGCTCTCGATGAGGTCGTGCTCGGTTGCGCCAATCAGGCGGGCGAGGACAACCGCAACGTGGCGCGCGTGGCGGCGTTGCTGGCGGGCCTGCCCTCTGTTCCCGGCCTGACGGTCAATCGCCTGTGCGCGTCCGGGCTCAACGCCATCGGCGACGCGGCGCGCGCCATCCGCTGCGGCGAGACGGAATTCGCCATTGCCGGCGGCGTCGAATCGATGACGCGCGCGCCGCTGGTGATGGGAAAGGCGCAGGAAGCGTTCCAGCGCGGCGCCGCGATCCACGACACGACGCTGGGCTGGCGCTTCGTCAATCCGCTACTTGAGGCGCAATACGGCATCGACTCCATGGCGGAGACCGGCGAGAACGTGGCCGAGGAGCACCAAGTCTCGCGCGCGGACCAGGACGCCTTTGCGCTGCGCTCGCAGCAGCGCGCCGCCAAGGCGGCGGCGGCGGGCTATTTCGCCGAGGAGATCGTCCCGGTCGAGGTCGCTGGTAAAGGCGGCACCGTGACGGTGGACAAAGATGAACACCCGCGGCCGGGTACGACATTGGAAGGGCTTGCCAAGCTCAAGCCCATCGTGCGCGACGGCGGCACGATCACCCCCGGCAATGCGTCCGGCATAAACGACGGTGCCGCGGTGGTCATTCTTGCATCGACAGCGGCGGCGCTGCGTCACGGGCTCATGCCGCGCGCGCGCGTGCTCGGCATGACCTCGGCCGCGGTGCCGCCGCGGGTGATGGGAATCGGGCCAGTGCCTTCGACGCGTAAGCTGATGGCGCGGCTTGGCTTGAAGATCGGCGATTTCGATCTGATCGAGATCAACGAGGCGTTCGCCTCGCAGGGCATCGCCTGCCTGCGCCAACTCGGCGTTGCCGATGACGCCGAGCACGTCAATCCGCACGGCGGCGCGATCGCGCTCGGGCACCCGCTCGGCATGTCGGGGGCGCGCCTTGCCTTGACCGCGATGCACGGTTTGGAGAAGCGCGGCGGCAAGCTTGCGCTCGCCACCATGTGCGTCGGCGTGGGCCAGGGCGTCTCGCTCGCGCTGGAGCGGGTTTGACAGGGCACGAACGTGCCACAAGCTCGGTGGGCTCCCTCCCCGTTTGGGGCGAGGGTTGGGGTGAGGGGTTACCGGCGATACCGATGGATCCGAACCTCCCCACCCATTCCTCGGAGCTGCCAGAACGAGTAGCCCTCTCCGCGGCGGGGAGGGGGCACAAGCAACGCGCGCGCCCGCAGATATGACGCAGTATAGCGAGAGACCAGGAAGGGCACGCCCGTGCCGATGAGTCCAGGCTACATCCCCTTTCATCCCAATCCGTCGAAGCCGAAATTTTCTCCGCCGCCGGGCGCCGTCGATGCGCACTGCCACGTGTTCGGGCCCGAAAGCAAATTTCCTTATGCGAGCGAGCGCAAATACACCCCGTGTGACGCGCCTAAGGAGAAGCTGTTCGCGCTGCGCGACTTTCTCGGCTTCGACAAGAACGTCATCGTGCAGGCATCCTGTCATTCGAAGGACAATCGCGCGATGATCGATGCGCTCGAAAGCTCGGCCGGCAAGGCTAAGGGCGTCACCTTCGTCGGCGAGGAGATCACCAATGCCGAACTCAAGGCGATGGATCGCGCCGGCGTGCGTGGCGTACGCTTCAATTTCGTGCGGCGCCTGGTCGACTTCACCCCGCGCGAGGTGCTCGAGCGCATCGCCGCGCGCGTGGCGCCGCTCGGTTGGCACATCGTCGTCTACTTCGAGATGGCGGACTTGCCGGTGCTCGAAGGCTTCTTCACGTCGCTGCCCACCACTGTGGTGGTCGATCACATGGGCACGCCGGACGTGAGCAAGGGCGTCGATCACCAGGAGAACCAGCGCTTTCACCTCCTGATGGAGCGGCACAAGAATTTTTGGGTGAAAGTCACCTGCCCGGAACGGATGACGCTTGCCGGCCCGCCCTATAACGACGTGGTCCCCTTTGCCAAGAGCCTCGTCGCGAGATTTCCCGACCGCGTCATCTGGGGCACCGACTGGCCGCACCCCAACATGAAGAAAGAGGCGCCCGACGACGGCGCGCTGGTGGACTTCATCCCACGCATCGCGCCGAGCGCGGGGGCGCAACAGGCGCTGCTGGTCGATAACCCGATGCGGCTTTATTGGGCCTAGCGCAGAGGCTTAGCGCGCACGACGGCGGGTCAAACTCTAGCCCTCCCTAGGGGGCACCACCCCTCGTTGCGGGTGCGCGGAGCCAAAGTTTCAAAACCCGGGCGCAAAAAAGCGCCGCGGGAACGAGATCGGCTGTTTGCGGTCATGGAACGGGACCACAGGCACGGGCATTTTGGCAAGCGAAGCAACGCTCGGAACACGTCGATCGGGCTCGCCATCCAGCCTTCGCTGCCAAAGAGCCGTGCGCTATTATGGGAAGATCGAATGGCCGCTCGGGTGGAGGAAAGCCGATGGCACGCGCCCAGCATGATTATGATGACATCCCCGGTACCTTCGTGTTCGACGCCGAGCGCTCGCGCCAGGGCTACGGCATCAACATGTTCTGCATGTCGCTGATGAAGGAGGAGAACCGCAAGGCGTTCAAAGCGAACGAGGCGGAATATCTCAAGAAGTTCAACCTCACGCCGGCGCAGGCCGAGGCCATTCTCAAGCGCGATTACAACCGGATGCTGGAGCTCGGCGGCAACATCTATTTCACTGCCAAGCTGGGCGCGACCGACGGCCACTCCTTCCAGCATCTCGCCGCAACAATGACCGGCGCCTCGCAACAGGACTATGCTGCGATGATGCTCGCCGGCGGCCGGTCGGTGGAAGGCAATCGCAGCAAGTCGGGCAAGGCCAAGACGGGCAAATCGAAGTCCAAGTCCAAACGTTCAGCAAAGCGGAAGTGAATCGTGGCAAAGATCATCGCAGGAGTAGGCTCGTCGCACGTGCCGGCCATCGGCGCGGCGCTCGACAACGGCAAGACCGAGGAACCCTACTGGAAGCGGGTGTTCTCGGGCTTCGAGAAATCCAAGGCGTGGATGGCGAAAACGAAGCCGGACGTCGCCATCGTGGTCTACAACGACCATGCCTCCGCCTTCTCCGTGGAGATGATCCCGACCTTTGCGCTTGGCTGCGCGGCCGAGTTTCCTCCCGCCGACGAGGGCTGGGGGCCGCGGCCGGTGCCGGTGCTCAAGGGTGATCCCCAGCTCGCCGCCCACATCGCGCAATCCGTCATTCTCGACGAATTCGATCTGACCATCGTGAACAAGATGGAGGTCGATCACGGCCTGACCGTGCCGATGAACCTGTTGTTCGGCACGCCGAAGGCGTGGCCGTGTCGGGTCATCCCGCTCGCGGTCAATGTCGTGATGTACCCGCCGCCGACCGGCCACCGCTGCTACATGCTGGGCAAGGCCATCCGCAAAGCGGTGGAGTCCTATCCGGAGGATCTCAAAGTCGTGATCTTCGGCACCGGCGGCCTCTCGCACCAGATCAGCGGCCCGCGCGCCGGGCTGATCAACAGCAAATGGGACAAGAGCTTCCTCGATAACCTCACCAAGGATCCCAAGAAGCTCACGCGCATCCCGCATATCGATTACATGCGCGAGGCCGGCGCCGAAGGGATCGAAATGGTGATGTGGCTGATCATGCGCGGCGCCCTCGACGACAAGGTGGACGAGGTCTATCGCTTCTACACCGTGCCAGCCTCGAACACCGCGGTCGGGCATATCATTCTGGAGAACCGCCGCAAGGCTAAGAGCAAGCAGGCGGCGGCCCGCAAGGCCACTCACCGCATCGCCAGCAAGGGCTAATGATGAAGATCTGTGTCGCCGGGCAGGGCGCGTTCGGCCAAAAGCATCTCGACGCGCTCAAGCGCATTGCCGACGTCGAGGTCACATCGCTGGTCGGCGGCAATCAGGACGCCACCGCCGAAGTCGCGAAGAAATACGGTATTCCCCACTATACCGGCGAGCTCTCGGAAGGCATCAAGCGCGCCGACGCGGTGATCTTGACCACGCCGACGAAGCTACATTTCCGGCAGGGCGAGCAGGTGATGCGCGCCGGCAAGCACGTGCTGGTGGAAATCCCGATCACCGACAGCGTCGAGGACGCCGAGCAGCTGGTCAAGATCGCGAAGGAGACAGGTGTCGTGGCCATGGGCGGGCACGTGCGCCGCTTCAACCCGAGCCATCAGTGGATCCACAAGCGCATCAAAAAGGGTGAGCTCAAGATCCAGCAAATGGACGTGCAGACCTATTTCTTCCGCCGCCGGAACATCAACGCAGCGGGCAATCCGCGCAGCTGGACCGATCACCTGCTCTGGCATCACGCCGCCCACACCATCGACCTGTTCCAGTACCAGACAGGGGAGACGATTTCCGATTGCTACGCCGTGCAGGGACCGATCCAACCGCAGCTCGGCATCGCCATGGACATGGGCATCGTTGCCAAAGTGCCGTCGGGCGCAATGCTGACTTTGTCGCTCTCGTTCAACAACGACGGGCCGCTCGGCTCGTTCTTCCGCTATATCTGCGACAACGGCACCTTCAAAGCGTTCTACGACGACCTCAGCGACGGCAAGGACAACAAGATCGACGTGTCGAAGGTCGATGTCTCCATGGACGGCATCGAGCTCGAGGACCGCGAATTCATCGCCGCGATCAAGGAGAAGCGCGAGCCGAATGCCGCCCTTGCGCAACTGCTCCCGTGCATGCGCGTCTTGGGCAAGCTCGAGCAGATCATCGACCCGCAGCGCAAGGCGCACGCGTAGCGCGGGGCGTTCGTCGGTGGAGCGAAGCCGCGCCGCCTGCGTGGACTTGTCGCATGATTACGAAAAGTCCATTTTTTCTGCCATGACCCGCGGCCACTTCCGATATAGATTGCCGCAAACTCATCTTTACCCGAGAGGAAACCCCATGCTGCGTATCATCGCAATTGCCTTGGCGGTGGGCACGATGGCGTCCACCGGCGCCTTGGCCCAGGACGTCAAGATCGGCGTCGTGCTGCCGCTCACCGGCGGTCTCGCGCCGGTCGGCAAACAGGTTCAGGCCGGCATCAAGCTTTACATGGACAAGAACGGCTCGACCGTCGCCGGCAAGAAGATCGAACTCATCGTCAAAGATGACGCCGGCGTTCCCGACAACTCCAAGCGGTTGGCGCAAGAGCTGATCGTCAACGAGAAGGTCGCCATCATCGGTTCGGGAATCACCCCGAGCGCCATGGCGATCGGTCCGCTCTCGACTCAGGGCAAGACCGCCAACGTCGTCATGGTGTCGGGCACCTCGGGCGTGATTAATCCCAACAATCCCTACATGGTGCGAACGAGCTTCACGCTTGGCCAGCAATCCGGGATCATCGCGGAATGGGCGGCCAAGAACGGCAGCAAGAAGGTCGCCATTGTCCAGTCGGACTGGGCGCCGGGCGCGGAAGCGACCAAGGTATTCACGGACGCCTTCAACGCAGCCGGCGGGCAGATTGTCGAAACGATCAAGGTGCCGCTTGCCAACCCCGATTTCGCCCCGTTCCTACAGCGTGCGCGCGACGCCAACCCCGACACGCTGTTCGTGTTCGTGCCGGCGAGCCAGGCCGGCACCTTCGCCAAACAGTTCGCCGAGCGCGGGCTCGACAAGGCCGGCATCAAGCTCATCGGCCCCGGCGACATCGTCGACGACAACGATCTTCCCGGCATGGGCGATGCCATGCTGGGCGTGGTCACCGCCGGCATCTATTCCGCGCTCCACAATTCGCCGGCCAACAAGGAATACGTCGCCGCCTTCAAGAAGGCGAACGGCTTTCGCCCGAACTTCATCTCGCTCGGCGGCTACGACGGCATGCATCTGATGTACGAGGCGCTCAAGAAGACCCAAGGCAAGACCGACGGCGACTCGTTGGTCAATGCGATGAAGGGCATAAAATGGGAAAGCCCGCGCGGGCCGATCTCCATTGATCCGGACACGCGCGAGATCGTCCAGAACATCTACATCGGCAAGGTCGAGAAGGTCCAAGGCGAGCTTTACAACGTCGAGTTTGCGACCTTCGAAGCCGTCAAGGACCCTTTGAAGAAGAAGTAGTCCGAGCAATGCCGGCGCGCGCCCCGGCACGGGCGCGCGCGCCGGTTGCTTCCGTCGGCGGAGGACGGCGATGCTGACCATTTTGTTCGACGGAATCGCCTACGGCATGCTGCTGTTCGTGTTGGCATGCGGGCTGTCGGTCACGCTCGGGCTGATGAACTTCGTCAATCTCGCCCATGGCGCCTTCGCCATGGCGGGCGGCTACATCACGCTCATCCTGGTCAACCGCGCGGGCCTGCCGTTCTTCGCCGGACTTGCCATCGCTTTCTTCGTCACCGCGCTGATCGGCGTCGTGTTCGAGCGCACGCTCTATGTGCATGTCTACGGCAAGAGCCATCTCGACCAGGTTCTGTTCACCATCGGCCTCGTGTTCATGGCGGTCGCCGCCGTCGACTACGTCATGGGATCGCAGCAGGTCTTCATCCAGATCCCGAGCGCGTTACAGGGCCGCTTCGAAATTTTTGGCGTAGGTGTGGGTCGATATCGACTGCTCATCATCGTCGTCTGCGGGCTGCTCACGCTCGCGCTGCAGCTCATCCTCTCCAGCACCCGCTTCGGCAGCCGGCTGCGCGCCTCGGTCGACGATGCGCGCGTCGCGCGCGGCTTGGGCGTCAACGTCAACGCGGTGTTCACGTTGACGTTTGCCGCCGGATCCGGTCTCGCCGGTCTCGGCGGGGCGCTGGGCGCTGAGATTCTCGGCCTCGATCCGACGTTTCCGCTCAAATACATGGTCTACTTTCTGATCGTGGTGACGGTCGGCGGCACCTCGAGCATCACCGGTCCCTTCGCCGCCTCGCTTTTGATCGGCATCGCGGACGTCGCCGGCAAGTACTACGTCCCAAAATTCGGGGCGTTCGTGATCTACACCATCATGATCGTCCTTCTGATCTTGCGTCCGCAGGGCCTGTTTGCCCGCGCCGCCGGCAGGTAGGAATGGCATCCGCGCTGGTCGCAGAGGTTGGCCGCCGTCTGGCGACTCGCGCCCGCTGGCGTCCGCTCGAATACGCCTTCTGGTTGGCGGCGTTAGCCAGCCTCTTCCTGGTGCCGGGGCGGCATCTGATTCTCACCGAGATCGCTTGGCTTGCCTTGTTCGCGCTCTCGCTCGATCTCATTCTCGGCTATGCCGGCATCATATCGCTGGGACACGCGGCCTTCTTCGGTCTGGGTTCCTATCTGGCCGCGCTGTTGGCCAAGCGCGGTATCATCAACGAGCCGGTGCTCGCGCTTGTTCTATCCGGCGTTTGCGCGGCCGTGCTCGGATTTGCGACGAGCTTTCTCGTTCTGCGCGGATCCGACCTCACGCGGTTGATGGTGACGCTCGGCGTCGCGCTCATCATGCGCGAGATCGCCAACCAGATACCTGACATCACCGGCGGCGCCGACGGCCTTCAGGGTGTCGTCATCGGTCCCATTCTCGGTGTGTTCCAGTTCGATATTTTCGGCCACGTTGCCTACGCCTATTGCTTGGCCGTTCTGTTCGTATTGTTCCTGCTGGCGCGGCGCGTGGTCTACTCGCCGTTCGGCCTTTCGTTGCGGGCGGTCAAAGGCAATCCGCTGCGCGCCGCCTCTATCAGCATCTCGGTCAACGCCCGGCTCGTGGCCATCTACACCTTCGCGGCGTTCTATGCGGGGATCGCCGGCGCGCTTCTGGCGCAGACCACCGCCTTCGCTTCGCTCGATGTCTTTTCCTTCGAGCGCTCCGCCGATCTTTTGCTCGTGCTGATCATCGGCGGCACCGGCTATCTCTATGGCGGGCTGATCGGAGCCGTGATCTTCAAGCTGATGCAGGACTGGATCGCCAATTTGACCCCGCAATATTGGCAATTCTGGATCGGTCTCGTGCTGGTTCTGATCGTGCTCATCGGTCGTGATCGCATCGGGCTATGGACCGGCGGCGTGCGCGTGCTCGCCGAACGCGTGACGCGCCGATTGGCGCCGGGCGCCGCGCCCGTGCCAGTCCCGCCCGGCGAAGGAAGCTAGAGCCCATGCCCGTCGCCCTCGAAACCGTAGCTTTGCAGAAGCATTTCGGCGGCATTGCCGCGGTCGCCGGCGTCTCGCTCACGATCGAAAAGGGTGCGCGACACGCGTTGATCGGACCGAACGGGGCCGGCAAGACAACGGTCATCAATCTGCTCACCGGCGTGCTGAGGCCCACGGCCGGACGCATCCTGCTCGAAGGACAAGACATCACCGCGCTCGAAGCCCACAAGCGGGTGCAGCGCGGGCTCGCGCGTACCTTTCAGATCAACCAGCTGTTTCTCGACCTCACCCCACTCGAGACCGTCGCGCTCGCGATCTCGGAACGGTTGGGTTCGGGCGCGCAGTGGTGTCGGCTCGTCGGCACCAATCCCGCCGTGGTCGAGGAAATCGTCGAAATCCTCGCCCGCTTCCATCTCACCGATGTCATGTACGAGCGCACCGGCAGGCTTCCCTACGGCAAGCAGCGGTTGCTCGAGATCGCGCTCGCGATCGCTTGCCGCCCCCGCGTGCTGCTCCTCGACGAACCCGCGGCCGGAGTGCCCGAGGACGAGCGGCACGAGATCCTCGCGACGGTGGCGGCGCTGCCCGCCGACGTGACGGTGCTGCTGATCGAGCACGACATGGATATCGTGTTCTCCTTCGCCGATCGCATCTCGGTGCTGGTGAATGGCGCACTGTTCGTTGACGGGCCGCCCGAGGAGGTTGCGCGCGACCCGCGCGTCAAGGCAGTCTATTTAGGCGAGTCGCTCGATGCCTGAACTGCTGACCATCGAGCAGCTGAGCGCTGGCTACGGCGAAGCGGTCGTGCTCAACGCAATCTCGCTTGCTCTTCCCGAGGGGCAGTCGCTGGCTCTGCTCGGCCGCAACGGCATGGGCAAGACCACGTTGATCAATTCAATCGTGGGCGTGACCCGCTATATCGCCGGCCGTATCGGCCTCGATGGCCGCGACATCACGCCGTTGCGGCCGGATCAGCGGGCGCATGTCGGCATCGGCTGGGTGCCGCAGGAGCGCAACATCTTCAAATCACTCACCGTGGAGGAAAATCTCACCGCCGTCGCGCGGCCCGGTCCATGGACTGAGGAGCGCATTTACGAGCTGTTTCCGCGGCTGAGCGAACGTCGTCGCAATCTTGGCAATCAGCTCTCGGGCGGCGAGCAGCAGATGCTTGCGGTTGGCCGCGCTTTGATCCTCAATCCGCGTCTGATGCTGCTCGACGAGCCGCTGGAGGGGCTCGCCCCGATTCTGGTGGAGGAGCTGTTGCTGGCGCTGCGGCGCATCATTCGCGACGAAGGCATGTCTGCGATCTTGGTTGAGCAGAACGCGCAGAAGGTGCTCGGTGTGACCGATCGGGTGGCGATCATCGAGCGCGGCGCGGTGGTGTACGAGGGGGCGAGTGCCGAGCTTGCCGGCGACCGCGCCGTGCTCGAAAGCTATCTCGGCGTCACAGCCGCCGGGTCCCGCCGCAAGGGACGGCGGTGACCGCGTATCTCTCGCAGAAAGGTGGGACAGCTCCCACGAGCCCTATCGCGGACCAACTCGCGCATCGTTTTGTGGTTGACGATCCATCGGCCGGCGTGGCTTTGCTCCAGTAATTGAAGGAGTCAGTTCAATGAAGAGGACGAAACCGCCATTCCGCGCCGATCATGTGGGCAGCTTCTTGCGTCCCGCAGCGCTCAAGGAAGCGCGCGCCAAGCGCGAAAAGGGCAACATTATTGCGGCCGAGCTCAAGGCGGTCGAGGATCGGGAGATCGAAAAGATCGTCAAAAAGCAGGAAGAGCTCGGGCTCCAACTTGCCACCGACGGCGAGTTCCGCCGCTCGTGGTGGCACTTCGATTTCCTGGGCACGCTCGATGGCGTCGAAATCTACGAGGCGGAGCAGGGCATCCAATTCCGTGGCGTGCAAACCAAGGCGCAGGGCCTGCGCATCGTGGGCAAGGTCGCCTTCTCCAATCATCCAATGCTGGCGCACTTCAAATTTCTCAAGGAGCACACCAAGGTCATGCCGAAGATGACCATTCCGTCTCCCTCGGTGCTCCATTTCCGACTGCCGAAGGACGGCATCAAGAAGACCGCCTATCCCGATATCGATCAGTTTTTTCACGATCTCGGCAATGCCTATAAACAAGCGGTCAAGGCTTTTTATGACGCCGGCTGCCGCTATTTGCAATTCGACGACACGGTATGGGCCTATCTTTGCTCCCAGGAGGAGCTGCGCAAAGCGCGCGAGCGGATGTCGAATGTGGATCAACTCCAGGGGATTTACGCGCGCGTGATCAATACCGCGCTCAAAGCCAAGCCCGCGGACATGACGATCACCACCCACGTCTGCCGTGGCAACTTCCGCTCGACGTGGATTTCCGAAGGCGGCTACGAGCCGGTGGCGGAAACCATGCTCGGAAAGGTTAACTATGACGGTTATTTTCTCGAATACGACACCGAGCGCGCGGGGGGATTCGAACCGCTGCGGTTTCTGCCTAAAGGCAACAAGATCGTGGTGCTGGGTCTCGTCACTTCCAAGAGCGGCGCGTTGGAGAAGAAGGACGATGTAAAGCGGCGCATCGATGAAGCGGGCAAATTTGCGCCCATCGAGCAATTCTGCCTCTCTCCGCAGTGCGGCTTCGCCTCGACCGAGGAAGGCAATATCCTGGCCGAGGAGGAACAATGGGCGAAATTGCGCATGATTGTCGATATCGCGGGCGAAGTCTGGGGACGCTGAAGGTGCGGTGATCTCGGGCGCTGGCGTGATGCTCTTACCAACGACCTTGGTCGGCTCCTATTCCCAACCGATCTGGCTGATCGACCAGGCCAAGCTTTCCAAGCAGGTGCCGCGCGTGCGTGCGCACGATCTTTGGCTCGTCGATCCGGCACGGCTCGAGGCGGCGCAAGACGACGCCACTTTGCTCGCGATCCGCGATCAAGAGCGCGCCGGACTCGACATCATCACCGACGGCGAACAGCGCCGGGAGAGTTATTCCAACCGCTTTGCCACGGCGCTCGACGGTATCGATCTCGACAATCCCGGCAAGACCGGGAACCGTACCGGCGGGTTTTCCACGGTGCCGCGGGTCATTGGTCCGATTCGGCGCAAGCACCCGGTCGAGGTCCGCGACGTCGAATTCCTGCGCGCCAACACGAACCGGACGGTCAAGATGACGGTGCCAGGGCCGTTCACGATGTCGGCGCAATGCCAGGACGATTTCTATGGCGACGAGGAGCGGCTGGCGCTTGACTATGCGGCGGCGGTCAACGTCGAAATCAAAGATCTGTTCGCGGCCGGCGCCGATATCGTGCAGATCGACGAGCCCTGGATGCAGTCGCGACCGGAAAAGGCGCGCCAATACGGGCTAAAGGCGCTTGATCGCGCGCTGGCGGGCGTCGGGGGGACGACGGCGGTACACATCTGCTTCGGCTATGCCGCGGTGGTAAAGGACAAGCCCTCCGGTTATTCGTTCCTGGCGGAGTTCGAACGCTCGGCGGTCGATCAGGTCTCGATTGAGGCCGCTCAGCCCAAGCTCGATCTTTCGGTCTTGCAACAGCTGCCGTCCAAGAGGATCATTCTCGGCGTGATCGACCTTTCGGACCCCACCGTCGAGGCACCCGAAACGGTTGCCGGCCGTATCCGCAAGGCATTGCCCTTTGCGTCGGCCGAACGAATCGTGGTGTCGCCGGATTGCGGCCTTAAATATCTTCCGCGCGAGGTCGCATTCGGAAAAATGCGTGCAATGGTCGAAGGTGCCGCGATCGTGCGCCACGAGCTCGCCGGATGAGCAATGGTCCGCAAGAAGGATGAGGAGCCAGCCATGCCCTACGTGACCGAAGACAACCTGACCGATGTCGTGACGGAGCGGTGGAAGGACAT
The DNA here is from genome assembly GCA_035263865.1 of Xanthobacteraceae bacterium. Taxonomy (GTDB): domain Bacteria; phylum Pseudomonadota; class Alphaproteobacteria; order Rhizobiales; family Xanthobacteraceae; genus VAZQ01. The sequence goes on along the minus strand of DATFQX010000203.1, from coordinate 20,769 downwards.
TCCCGATCCGCGCCTGCGACGGATCATGCAATCGCTGATCAGACATCTTCATGGTTTCGTGCGCGATATCGAGCCGACGCAGGCGGAATGGGCAGCAGCGATCGATTGGCTCACCCGCACGGGAAAGCTCTGCTCGGAGAAGCGACAGGAATTCGTCCTCGCCTCGGATGTGCTGGGTGTGAGCATGCTGGTGGACGCGATCAACCATCGCCGGCCCAGCGCAGCGACGCCGAGCACGGTCGAAGGTCCGTTCCATGTGCCCAACGCGCCGGCAATGGCACAGGGCGGCGACATGGCGCAGGGTGCTCCCGGCATTCCCTGTTTCTTGACCGGCAAGGTGCACGGCCTAGACGGCGAGCCGATCGCGGGGGCGGTGCTCGATCTGTGGCAAACCGACGGCGAAGGCCTTTACGAGGACCAACGCGATGTGAAAGGGCCGTGGATGCGTGGCCTCTACCGCACGCAAGCCGACGGCAGCTATGTGATCCGGACGGTGGCGCCGATCGCCTACACCATCCCGATGGATGGAACCGTCGGGGAGCTCATGGAACGAACCAACATCAGCCATATGCGGCCGGCCCATATTCATTTCGCGGTCTCTGCGCCGGGCTACCATGGCCTTATCACGCACCTTTTTCAGAAAGGCGATGAGTATATCAACACCGACGTGGTGTATGCCGTGAAGGAACCGCTGATCGTCGACTTCGTCAAAAAATCGCCGGGCAAAACGCCGACCGGCGAGACTGTGGCGACGCCATTCTACGAAGTTAAATACGATTTCGTGCTGGCGAAGGGGGTGGAGGCTCTCGCCGCAGCCGAGTGAAGAGCGCAACGACGCTCACGGCGCGGCCAAGGACGCGCTTGAGCGCTGCCTCGACAGTGGGGAACTTTATCGACCTCGATCAACCCTGCCTCTGTACGTAGTTCGGCTTTCTGTCTTCATGGGCGTGGACCTCGCGAGGGAGGTTGCGGAGACGACAACCGCTAGAGGGCTCGACTCATGAAGCGATCCAAGCCGCCGTTCCGTGCCGATCACGTCGGAAGTCTGTTGCGCCCGGCGGCGGTGAAGACGGCGCGTGGGAAACGTGCGAACGGCGAGATGAGCGCTGCGGATCTCAAGGCGGCCGAGGACCGGGAGATTGAACGAGTCATCAAGAAACAAGAGGAGGTGGGGCTTCAAGCCGTAACTGATGGCGAGTTTCGCCGCTCCTGGTGGCACCTCGATTTTCTTTGGGGTCTCGATGGCGCCGAGCGTCATGTCATGGATACCGGCATTGCATTTGCCGGCGTTACTACTCGTAACGAGGGGGTGCGCGTCACCGGCAAGCTTGGATTTTCCGGCCATCCGATGATCGAGCATTTCAAATTCGTGCAGGCGCACACCACGCGCATGCCGAAAATTACGATACCGGCACCCTCCGCGATCTACGGCCGGCCGCTGAAGACCCCGATCGACAAGAGCGTGTATCCCGGGCTCGACCAATTTTTCGCCGACCTGGGCCAGGCTTACCGCAGGGCGGTGCGCGCCTTCGCCGATGCCGGGTGCCGCTATCTCCAGCTTGATGAAGTCTTCATTGCCATGCTGTGCGATCCGAAATATCGCCAGCAAATGGTCGATCGCGGCGACAATCCCGGGCGACTCGGCGAGATTTACGGCGATCTCATCAATACGGCGATGTCGGATATCCCTTCCGACATGACTATCACCATGCATCTGTGCCGCGGCAATTACAAATCAACCTACATGGGGACCGGCGGCTATGAAGCCGTACAGGAAATCCTATTCAACAAGATCAAAGTGCACGGATATTTCATGGAGTACGACGATCCGCGTTCGGGCGGTTTCGAGCCGCTGCGCATGCTGCCCAAAGGCAAGCTCGTTGTGCTCGGCATCGTGACCACCAAGACTGGCAAGCTCGAGAGCAAGGACGAACTCAAGCGCCGTATCGATCAGGCGGCGAAATACGCTCCGCTCGATCAGCTCTGCATTTCCGGGCAATGCGGCTTTGCTTCGACCGAGGAAGGCAATTTGCTGACCGAGGAGGAGCAGTGGGCAAAACTGCGCCGCATCGTCGAAGTCGCTGACGAGGTGTGGGGCTAGCGCAAATGGCGAGCGGCAAATACTGACAGCGGGCAGCAAATAAAAACCGTGGAAACCTCATGACAGGCATGGTGGCCGGCAAAGTCGCCGTCGTGACCGGCGCCGGTCGCGGCATCGGCCGCGGTGTCGCGCTGCTCATGGCGAGCGAGGGCGCCCGCGTCGTCGTCTGCGACATCGGCGCCAGCCTTGAAGGGGCGGGTAGCGATCCCTCAGCCGCGCAACAGGTGATGGACGAGATCAAACGCGCCGGCGGCGAGGCGATCGCGTCTACGCTGTCGATCGCGGAGCCGAAGAACGCCGAGGAGATCGTGAAATCCGCGCTCGCCGCCTTCGGCCGCGTCGATATCCTGGTCAACAATGCCGGCATCTTGCGCGACCGCATCTTCCATCGCATGAGCTGGTCGGATTGGTCGGACGTGCTGGCGGTTCATCTCAATGGCTCGTTCAACATGAGCCGAGCCTGCGCGGTTCATTTTCGTGAGCAGAGTGGTGGCGCGTTCGTGCACATGACCTCGACCTCCGCGCTGGTCGGTAATTTCGGTCAAGCCAATTACATGGCGGCCAAGTTTGGTATCGTCGGGCTCTCGCGCGCAATCGCCCTCGACATGCAGCGCTTCAAGGTGCGTTCAAATTGCATAGCGCCATTTGCTTGGACGCGCATGATCGATTCGATCCCGATGGATACACCAGAGGAAAAGATGCGGGTTGAGCGCATGCAGCAGATGACGCCGGAAAAGATCGCGCCGCTTACGGTCTATCTCGCCTCCGATAACGCGGAGACCATCTCCGGCCAAATTTTCGGCGTTCGCAACAACGAGATTTTCCTGTTCTGCCAGCCTCGCGTAGTCCGTACGATCCATCGCTCCGACGGCTGGACGCCCGAAAGCATCAGCCAGCAGCTCAAGGGCGCGCTGGGGCCTTCGTTCACGCCGCTCGAGCGTTCCAGCGACGTCTTCTCCTGGGATCCGATATAACTCGACACATGCTTTTTGCCGATCGCCTCCGAAGCTGCCGCGCAGCGAGATCGTCCGGGAGCCGAAAGGAGGGCATTCGTTTCCCCGAACCGCCGAGGTCGCGGCGAGTGGAACCGATCCAGCGGACGCGTTTTGAGACACATGACCCAGGCCGAGCTTAATGCCGCCGCCGACGAGCTCGCCCAGATCCGCGAGTCCGTACGCACCCTCTGCGCCAAATTTCCCGGCGAATATTGGCGCGCACTCGATCGCGAGCGTGCCTATCCGACTGAGTTCGTCGCAGCACTCACTGAAGCGGGCTTCCTGGCTGCGCTGATCCCGGAGGAGTACGGCGGCAGCGGGCTGAGCATGACGGCCGCTGCCGCGATCATGGAAGAGATCCAGGCCTCCGGCTGCAATGGCGCCGCCTGTCACGCGCAGATGTACACGATGGGGACGCTATTGCGGCACGGCAGTCCAGCGCAGAAGGCGCGCTGGCTGCCGCCGATTGCAGCGGGCGAGCTGCGATTACAGGCCTTCGGGGTCACCGAGCCCACATCCGGCTCCGATACCCTCAATCTGCGCACCACCGCGGTGCGAGAGGGCGATCACTACATCATCAATGGACAGAAAATCTGGACGTCGCGCGCCGAGCATTCGGATCTGCTGCTACTCATTGCCCGCACCACCCCGCGCGAAGCGGCAAAGACGCGCACCGACGGTCTCTCCGTCTTCCTCGTCGACATGCGCCTCGCCCAGGGCACCGGCATCAGCGTCAATCCGATCCGGACCATGATGAACCACGCGACGACGGAGCTGTTTTTCGACGATCTGCGCGTTCCCGCGGAAAATCTCGTCGGCGAAGAGGGCCTGGGTTTTCGCTACATCCTGAGCGGGATGAATGCCGAGCGCATCCTGATTGCAGCGGAATGTATCGGCGACGCGAAGTGGTTCATCGCCAAGGCGACCGGCTATGCCAGAGAGCGGATCGTGTTCGGTCGGCCGATCGGGCAGAATCAGGGAGTGCAATTCCCGATCGCGCGGGCCTATGCGCAGATGCGCGCAGCCGAGCTCATGGTCCGCGCGGCCGCAGCCCTTTATGACGCCCGGCGCGATTGCGGCGCGGAGGCAAACCTCGCCAAACTTCTTGCTGCCGATGCCTCGTGGGCAGCGGCCGACATGTGCCTGCAGACCCACGGCAGCTTCGGCTTTGCCGAGGAGTTCGACATCGAGCGCAAGTTTCGCGAAACCCGGCTCTATCAGACGGCGCCGATCTCGACGAATTTGATCTTGTCGTACCTCGCCGAACACGTTCTCGGCCTGCCGCGCTCCTACTGAAGCGGCGATGGCGGGGAAAAATCCGAATTCCGGCTTGCCGATGCGGCAACCCGTTGGCTAGGAGATGGTTATAGGCGGGGTAGCCGCGATGAGTACCACGCTTGTGGCTGATATCGGCGGCAGTAAAAGCCGGTTTGCGCTGAGCAATTCTTCCGGAGCGTTCGAGCGCATGCTGGTCATCGACAATGATATGGTCGCCGGGCTGGATGCGGCTGTCGCGCGTTACCTTGAGGAGACCGGTGCGCGCCCGCGCGCGGCCACGCTGGCTGTCGCCGGGCCGATCGGCGGCGAGGAGGTAGTGCTTACCAATCGCCCGGGCTGGCGGCTGCGACGCGGCGAGTTTGCGAAGCGCTTCGGATTTCTGCAGTTGCGGGTGCTGAACGATTTCGAGGCGATTGCGTGGGCCGTGCCGCTTCTCGGCGCGGCACAGACGCGGCCGCTGGGCAAGCCCGTGGCCGTGCGGGAAGGTGTCAAGGTCGTGCTCGGTCCAGGTACCGGGCTGGGTGTGGCCGCCCTTTTGCCCGCGAACGGCCGCTGGCATGTGCTCGCGAGCGAGGGCGGGCATGCTTCCTTTGGTCCGCAGGAAGCGGACGAAGTCGAAGTGTTTGCGCGCCTTCGCGGGGAATGCGGCGCGGTGAGCGCCGAGGCGGTACTGTCCGGACCCGGTCTTGTGCGGCTGGCACGCGCGCTCGACCCGCGCGTGGCCCGCCATGAGCCGGAGACCCTTGTCGCTGGCGCACTGGCGCGCGAGCCCGCGGCGCAGGCGGCGGCACGGCTTTTTGTGCGCCTGCTCGGCCGCTTTGCCGGCGGGCTAGCCCTCACCTTCAAGGCATTGGGTGGCGTTTACATTGCCGGCGGGGTCGCCTACGGCCTCGGGCCGCTGCTGGATGAGCCGCAGTCCGCGCCGCATTCGAGGCGCACCCGCTGCACACGAGCTTACTCAAGACGATCCCGACCCTCCTCATCACCTGCGAGCAGCCCGGGCTGATCGGCTGCGCGGCAGTGCCGGACGAGCATGCGCTAACCGCCTAGGTGGTGAACGGCAATTTCGGACGCTGCGCGCTTGGGGAGCCGCTCACGCCAAACCGAGGTCGGTGAATGCGTCCTTGTGATGTCCGGCGCCGTCTGGCGAGAAGCAGCAGAAGACGACTCGCGTGATGCCACGCGGCGCGTGCGCGATCTCCGCCACCACCGTTCCGACGGCGATGCGTGCTGCGCGTTCCGGCGGAAATCGATAGACGCCGGTCGAGATCGCCGGAAATGCGATCGAGCTCAAGCTCTGTTCGGCAGCGAGCGCAAGCGCGGTGCGATAACACGAGGCCAGCAATTCTTCCTCGCTCTTCTGGCCGCCGCCCCAAACCGGGCCTACGGCGTGAATGACGTGCTTGGCTTTTAACCGATAACCGCGGGTCATCTTGGCTGAGCCGGTCTCACAGCCGCCGAGCGCTCGGCACTCGGCGAGAAGTTCGGCCCCGGCGGCGCGATGGATAGCGCCGTCCACGCCGCCCCCGCCGAGCAAGGTACGGTTGGAAGCGTTGACGATGGCATCGACATCCAACGTGGTGATGTCGGCAATACAGATTTCGAGCCGGGCCGATCCGATCTCGGCCGTGAGAAGAGGAGCGCTCATGAGTAGATTCTAGCGCAAATCGCCTGCACTGCGCAGCGTCGGAACGGTTTGCAGTTGTTAGTTCTGCTCAGCCAATTGCGGCTCTGCCCGAGCGGCAAGATCTATCGTGCTGCGGCGTCCGATATCCTCAAAATGCGCGTCAAGGAAACGTCGCGTCGCACGCTGACCGAGTTTGCGCAGCATCTCGAAATAGTCGTAGTCGGTCTTCAACGTCCCGCGTGCGCTGAGAGGTTCGTCCAGATCCTCCATTCCGATACGATGGAGGCGCAGCCGCTGGAATTCGCCAGGCCGCGTCCCGCGCGGCAACCGCCCTTGCTCGATGAGCCCGTTGACGAAGGCGACGCCGCGCAACTCGGAAAGAAGCGAAGCATTGAAGCTGATTTCGTTAACCCGGCTCATGATCTCGCGGGTGCGTATCGGCACTTTGCGGCGCTGCGGCGGATTAATCTGAACGATCAGAGCGTCCTCGGTTGCGGTGGTGCGCAGAAACGGAATGAGCACCGGGTTGCCGCTATAACCGCCGTCCCAATAGGGCACGCCGTCGATCTCTATCGCACGGAAGAGCAGCGGAAGGGCGGCCGAGGCCATGACCACCTCGGCGGTCACTTCCGCGCGCGTGAACACGCGCAGGTCTCCGGTCTGGACATTGGTCGCCGAGATGAAGAGTTCCAGGCGCTGGTGGCGGCGAATGGCCGCAAAGTCGACGAAACGCTCGATCAGTTCCTTGAGCGGGTTGATGTTGAGAGGATTGAGATCGTAAGGGGACAACATTCCTCCCATCGCGCGCATCCACAATCCCTCGCGCGCAACGAAAGGGAAAAGCCGCTCGACCACAGTGCGCTGCAAGTCGGGCAGGTGGCCGTCCACGCTCACTGCGCGCCAAAAATCGGCGAGCCGCTGTCGCGCCTCGTCTGGCCCGCCGTGGATGAGCCCATCGGCCAGCATGATCGCGTTCACGGCTCCCGCCGATGCCCCGGAAATGCCTTCGATCTCGACGCGCCCGTCCTCGAGCAATTGGTCGAGCACCCCCCAGGTGAACGCGCCATGCGCGCCGCCGCCCTGCAGCGCAAGATTGATCGGTTTTGCCGGTCCCTTTCTCGCTCGCCCGGGTGCAAGCAGCCGGCGCGGCGGCGTGCGCGCCATCGAGAAAAGATTCGCAAGCAGAATCGGAATCATTTGCAACCGTGGGTTGGGGGTCTCGACAGCGGGGGGATTGATGGATATGGGAAGCGAATTGCTGCATTGCAATATCAGTTATGGCGTCGCAGCAAGAGCGAAACACCGGCAAAGGGGGTAAGGTGGCCGGCATGTTGAGAGCCAAAGCCACGCGCAGCCGTTCGATCCGGCGACGGCCGGTATTTCCGTCGCCTGACCACGATCACGATCGCTGCTCAAGCGACGCGATGGCCGCGGCCGAGGTCTTATGCGCGCAACATGGGCAGCGCCTCACGCCAATACGCCGCAAGGTGCTTGCGACGCTACTCGGTACGCACAAGCCGCTGGGAGCTTACGAGATTGTCGAGCGGCTGGCGCTCAAAGGACCGCGCCCGGCGCCGATCACGGCCTACCGAGCGCTCGAGTTCCTCCGTGAGAACGGGCTCGTGCATCGGATCGAAAGCCGCAATGCCTTCGTCGCTTGCGTACACAATCACCCCGCCGCTGCGCTCGTGGTATTTTTGATTTGCGAGCGCTGCGGCGCAGTGGGAGAGGCGTCCTCGGAGGACGTCACCGCGACGTTGACATCGGCCGCGCGCGCTGCCGGCTTCGTGCCGAAATCGCCGGTGATCGAGGTCACCGGCATCTGCGCGCATTGCCGCGAGGCGTGATGCGGAACCCGTCGCGTTGACGCCGGCGGTGCCGTCTGGCACTTCCTGCGCCAAAGGAGGCCATGCATGACCGAAGCTGGGCTACAGCCACGCCGCCGGTCGGTGTCTGTTGACGTTGGCGGCGTCACTGTCGGCGGCGACGCCCCCGTCGTCGTGCAGTCCATGACCAATACCGATACCGCCGATGTCGAGGAAACGGCACGGCAGGTGGCGGCTCTGGCGAGTGCGGGGTCCGAGATCGTGCGCATCACCGTGGACCGCAACGAGGCGGCAGCGGCGGTTCCACGCATCAAGGAGCGGTTGCTGAAGATGGGCGTGGGCGTGCCGATCGTGGGCGATTTTCATTACATCGGCCATAAACTTTTGGCCGATTATCCGGCCTGCGCGGAGGCGCTCGATAAGTATCGGATCAATCCCGGCAACGTCGGGTTCAAAGAAAAGAAGGACCGGCAGTTCGGCGCGATTGTTGAGACCGCGATCAAACACGGTAAGCCGGTGCGCATCGGGGCGAATTGGGGCTCGCTCGATCAGGAGCTTCTAACGCGGCTGATGGATGAGAACGCGCGCTCGCCAAAGCCGCGCGACGCGCGCGAGGTGACGCGCGAGGCGATGGTGCAATCGGCCCTTCTCTCCGCGACGCGCGCGGAAGAAATCGGGCTCTCGCGCGACCGTATCATCTTGTCCGCCAAAGTATCGGCAGTGCAGGACCTGATCGCAGTTTATAGTGAACTCGCGCGGCGTTCGGACTATGCGCTTCATCTCGGGCTGACCGAGGCTGGCATGGGGTCGAAGGGGATCGTGGCCTCGGCAGCGGCGCTGAGCGTTCTGTTGCAACAGGGTATTGGTGACACCATCCGCATTTCACTTACGCCGGAGCCCGGCGGCGACCGCACTCTCGAGGTCAAGGTGGCGCAGGAATTGTTGCAAACCATGGGCTTTCGGGTTTTCGTGCCCCTGGTCGCCGCCTGTCCGGGATGCGGACGTACGACCTCGACCACGTTTCAGGAACTCGCCCGCGACATTCAGGGCTTCATCCACGCATCGATGCCCGAGTGGAAGCGGCGCTATCCCGGCGTGGAGCGGCTCAACGTCGCCGTGATGGGCTGCATCGTCAATGGGCCGGGCGAAAGCAAGCACGCCGACATCGGTATTTCGCTCCCCGGCACTGGCGAGCAACCGGCCGCACCGGTATTCATCGATGGCAAAAAGGTGGCGACGCTGCGCGGCGCTGCGGTGGCCGCGGACTTCAAGCAGATGGTGATCGATTACATCGAAAACCGCTTCAGGCAGGGCGGCGCCGGACGTACGGCGGCGGAATAGGCGCGCCGCCCGCGTCGATCACCTAATTTCAATCGGAGACTGAGCGAGTCGGGCGCGCAAGCGCTAGTGCGGTGCGTGCGGCGTGCGCGAAAGTTCGGCGAGCAGTCCAATGACCGTGATCAAAACACAAAGAAGCACAATCTTTTCCACGCACGCCCTCCCACGTATCCCTCCCCTAGCGGCGCCTCTTTAGAACGTGATCGCGGCGGCACAGGTTCCCTGTCGTGGCAAAGTGATGGCGGGCTGGGATTAATCTGCCGTTAAATTTATTGGCGGATTTGCGACATGCCGACGCCGAGCGGCGTCACTTCATGGGCGCGGATATCGCGACCTCGCGCGGCACGGCAAGTCACGCTGCTTTCGGCGGCAGGTTCGCCAGCTCCGCCGCATAGACGTCTTCCATGCGCGATTGCATGCCGTGTCGGGCGAGCGCCTCGGCGAACATACGGCGTACCAGCGACCGCTCGTCGGCGTAGTCGATCTGGGTTCCGCCCAGTCGCGTCGAGATCCATGACATCGGCACGCCTTGGGCGTTGCGCGGCGTCCAGTGCTTGAACGCGAGATAGCGCGCCGGGGCCGGGCCGGAATTGAAGTGCTGATGAAACCACGCATTGGGCGGCACAATGAGGGTGCCGACCTGCCAGTCGAACCGCCGTGGCTCCTGCCCTTGCGGCCACATCAGCGAATAACCCTCGCCCGACAGCACAATCACGTGCGCGCCGGGCCCATGGGCGTGCGCCTTCTTGTAAGTGCCGACGGGGAATTGCGAGATGTGGCTGGCGATCGATCCGCGCGCCATGTTGAAGCGGATGTGCCCGCCGCCGGCGCCACGCTCCTTGGCCGCGATCAACGGCAGGTTGACGGCATCCGCCACGAAATTGGTCTGCAGCAGGAACCCCACTTGTTCGCCCTTGCCACTGTAGTAATCGGGCTCGCCGGAGAAGCGATTTTTGAAGTCGTACAGGTGATTGAACACGAAGTCGGTGTCGTCATAGAGATTGATGATCGATGGCGCGTTGGTTACCGCGACATAACGCACGCTCTCCTGACCCGAGCCATTGAAATGTTGGTACCAGCAATTGAGCGGGATGGCGAAAATCGCGCCTGCCTTCCACTCAAAGGTGACGCGGGCGCCAGCATTATTCCACACGGCGGTGGAGCCACGGCCCGACAGCACCAGAATCATCTCCTCGAATAGGTGATGTTGCGGTTCGAGCTTCTTGCTAGGCGCTATCTCGCACACGTAACAGTCATTCGAGGTGCGCGAGGCTTCGTGATTTATGAACACACCCATGCCGGACTTGCGTGCCCAAGGCTTCAACTCGACAGTGCGCAGGTTCGCAACGTACTGCGCGCTGATGACGTCGAGCCCTTCCGCGCGAACGAAGCGCAGGTAAGGCGAGTCCTTCTCGGTCTTGAAGTTATCCGCCAAGTTCCGTGGGACGATCGCGTCTTGAGCCATGGAAACTCTCTACGCGCGCGGTCCTGGTTTATCAGGAGCGGACACCTTGCGGCAATGCCGTCGCGGCGCATATGAGTGACTTGAGCAGAACGATGCGCCGTCCAAGCGCGTCGTGCGGGGTGCTTCACGCGAAAGGCTTATCTGGTCGACCCACATGGTGACTGCCAGCAGATTACAGCTGCGGCCCCAAAAAAGACCCGCGTGGCTTTCCCGGTTGGCGCGGGGAGCTGCCCTGGCCATCGCAGTGGTGTTACTGCTTCCGTACGCCTTGGTGCCGCTTTATCGGGTGCTCAATCCGGTCTCGACACTAATGCTGTGGCGCTGGGCAACGGGCGTGCGTGTGGAGCGAGGTTTCGTGCCGATCGAGCGCATGGCCCCGACGCTGCCGGCCACCGTGATCGCATCCGAAGATGGCCGCTTCTGCACTCATCGCGGCGTCGATTGGCGGGAGATCCGCGAGCGGCTGGATGATGTCGACGAGATCAGCGCGGCGCGCGCGGTATCCAGCATTACCCAGCAGACTGCCAAGAACCTGTTCCTGTGGCGAGGGCGCAGTTTCCTGCGCAAGGCATTGGAGTTACCGCTCGCGCTATGGATCGATCTTGTCCTGCCCAAATGGCGTGTGCTCGAAATCTACCTCAACATCGCTGAATGGGGTCCGAACGGGCAATTCGGCGCAGAGAGCGGCAGCCGCTACGCGTTCAACAAGTCGGTGCGCTCGCTCACGCCCCGCGAAGCCGCGTTGTTGGCCGCGGTGCTGCCGAACCCGCGGCGGCGCAGCGCCAAGCAGCCGGGGCCGGCGGTGCGCCGGCTCGCCGCCATCTATGAGGCCCGCGGCGCGGCTCAGGCGTCGCTCGCGTTCTGTGCGAAGCCCGCCAAGCGAAGCGACGCACGCGGCCTGCTCGCGGCTCTGGCTTTGGCGCGCGCGATCCACTATAAGCGCGGCTTCGAAACGCGATAGGCGCGAAACAATTCGCCTCGAAGCCGCCAAAAAAACCAGGAGTACGACCATGGCCGTCCCCAAACGCAAGACATCGCCGTCGCGGCGCGGAATGCGTCGCTCCGCGGATGCGCTCGCGCGGCCGACTTACGTAGAGGATAAGGACTCGGGTGAACTGCGCCGGCCGCACCACATCGACCTGAAGACCGGCATGTACCGCGGCCGCCAAGTGCTCAAAGCCAAGAAAGAGGTCTGATTCTCGCTTAATAGACCGCGCACGGCGATGGTCGCCCGCCGGAAGTCGCCTGCGGGGCTAGTTTTGCAAACTTCGCGTGAAGAAAGCCAACTGGCATGTACCTGATCGCTTTCCCCCTGCTCCTCATCCCGTTTGCGTTCTTCAACATGGTTGTTTTTCTCCTCAATATGCCGCTCACCGGTGAGGGGAAAAGTGTGGTCTTCGAGATACCCCTTGTCTCCGAGATGACCATGCCTCCGGTCTTTGACCGCAGCATGCCAGTCACTATGAGCGATCTGATCGTCGCGATTGGCATGCTCCTGCTCTACGTCGAGGTCGTCAAAGCGGTGCGGCCCGGCGGCAAGTCGATATGGGATCATTCGCTTTCATTTATTCTGTTCGTGGCCATGGCAGCCGAACTCGCGTTCGCGCCGCGAGCGATGTCGTCGACCTTGCTGCTGCTCGCCGTGCTCGGATTTGTGGATTTCATCGCTGGCGTCTCCATTCGACTGGCGCAGCCTAAAATCGTATTCGAACGCGCGGTTCCGGCGCCGGTGCACCAAGCAAGCGATCACTTATAGATTTGTTGTGAACTGCTCATCCACGTACCTTCTCGCGGCGATGCTGACTTCTCCTGCGCGGCGGCAGATCGGACTGTGATCGGATACCGTGACCTAGCTCAAGAATTGTCATGAGCCGCGATTTTCAGTTGCCGGGGCGCTCGCCAGTGATTGCTTGCGAGGGCATGGCCGCAACGTCGCATCCGCTGGCGAGTCTCGCCGCGGTCGAGACACTACGCGCCGGGGGCACCGCCGCCGATGCAGCAGTGACTGCGGTTGCCGTGCTGTGCGTGGTCGAACCGCACATGACCGGCATCGGCGGGGACTGCTTCTGCATGCTGCATGTGCCGGGAAAGCCGGTCTGGGGTTATAACGGCTCCGGACGCGCCGGCGCGCGAGCATCGCTCGACGCGCTGCTGGAGCGAGGCATCCGTTCAATCGCCTCCCACTCGATCCACGCCGTGACTGTTCCTGGTGCCACCGATGCCTGGGCGACGATCCTTGGCGCGCATGGCCGCTTTTCTCTTTCTCGCGCGCTCGCCCCGGCAATCCGCTACGCTGACACCGGATTTCCAGTCGCGTCGCGGGTCGCCTGGGACTGGGCCAGGGAGCACGAGAAGCTTAGCGGGGATGCCGGCGCCGCTAGGCATTTTCTCTTCGAGGGCCGCGCACCGGCGGAAGGCGACATCGTCAAACTGCCAGCACTCGCTCGAACGCTCGAGACGATTGCGGAAAACGGGCCGCGGGCTTTCTACGAGGGTCCGATCGCGGACGACATCGTCGCCACCGTCGCGGCGCGCGGCTCCTTCCTTGCCGCGGACGACTTCGCTCGGCATCACGGCGAGGTCGTCGCGCCGATTGCCACGAACTACCGCGGCCTGGACGTCCTGGAATTGCCGCCCAACAGCCAAGGCCTGACCGCGTTGCTGATGCTTAATATCCTGGAGCGTTTCGATCTCGCCGCGCTCGATCCGCTCGGCTCTGAGCGCTTCCACCTGGCGCTTGAGGCCGCGCGGCTTGCCTATGCCGTACGTGACACTCACATCGCCGATCCTGATTTCATGCGCGTCGCAGTTCCAAGCTTGCTCGATAAAGGTTTCGCGGCCGCGCTAGCGGGTCGGATCGACCGTGCGAGGCGCGTGCCGTTGCAGGGCGTGCCATCGGTGGTCGATAGTGACACCGTGCACGTTGCGGTAGTCGATCGCGACCGGATGGCGGTCTCCGTGATCAATACACTCTATTCCCATTTCGGGGTGGGCATCTGCACGGCAAAGACTGGCATCATGCTGACCAACCGCGGCGCTTGTTTCGTGGTCGATCCGGATCATCCCAATGCGTTCGGCCCGAGCAAGCGTCCGATGCACACCATCATTCCGGCGCTCGCCTTTCGTGCGGGGCGCTGCGAGCTCTCGTTCGGCGTGATGGGTGCACACTATCAGCCGATGGGTCACGCGCAGATCATCACGAATATCATCGACTATGCGATGGACGTGCAGGCGGCGATCGACGCACCACGCGCGTTCTTCGAAGGACCGACGAGCGTAGTTGAGCGGGGGTTGCCGCGAGCGAGCGCTGAAGGACTGTTGGCGCGCGGGCACGAGGTGGCATTTGCGCCATCACCGTGGGGTGGCGCACAGGCAGTCCACGTCGACTGGGAGCGGGGCGTGCTGATCGGCGGCTCCGATCCGCGAAAAGACGGCTGCGCGCTGGGATATTAGCTGGCTCTGCCGGCGTCGGGCGCGTCCGATCTGCTGGGAATCAAGTCTTATCCTTATCGCTCAGCCGGTCGAGACGCTTCTGCATCTCTTCCATCTGTCGCTTGAGGTCGTGGATCTCGTCGCTGCTGGCGCTCGGCTGCGAATTGCCTTTGTCGGCATCGCCCGGGGACTGTCCCTCGCGCCGTCCGAACGGAGTGAACATGGCAAAGGCGCGTTCGAACATTTCCATATTACGCCGCACCTGGTCCTCGAGCGCGCCGAAAGGGCTGCCGCCGAAAGCCTGCGCCATATGCTGGCGAAACTTTTCCTGCTCGCGGGTAAGCGACTCGATCGATACTTCGAGGTAGCGTGGAACCAGCATCTGCATGCTGTCGCCATAGAAACGGATCAGCTGACGCAGAAAGGCGATAGGCAGGAGGCTTTGTCCCTCCTTATTCTCCTGTTCAAAAATGATTTGCGCCAAGACTTGGCGGGTGATGTCTTCCCCGGTCTTGGCGTCGTGGACGATGAAATCCTCTCCAGCCTTCACCATGGCCGCGAGGTCTTCGAGTGTGACATAGGTGCTCGTACCGGTGTTGTAGAGCCGTCGGTTGGCGTATTTCTTGATCGTGACTGGTTCCGCAGCCATGGTGAGCTCGGTTGGCGCCTATGCGTTGGGCAGCATAGCCTGTTTCTTTCGAGCCCGGCCACCGTTTTCATCTGCAGTGGCGCGCCGGCAAGGGCGCGTCGGCCCGCTTATCCTCGCGGCGAATTGATGCAGAACAGCCCGGCAATCCTTCCAATTGACAGGCTAATGCCCAGATCCCATGGATGCCGCAACGGCCGGCGCACCGCTGGCGCCTGATGCGGGGCACGCCCGGAACCGATAGTCAGCCGATTAGGCGAGTCCGCAGCCATCCAGCCGGATACCGAAGGGAGTTACAAAATGAAGGACGATATTGTCATCGTCGCCGCCGCCCGCACGCCCGTCGGGGCCTTCAACGGGGCGTTCGCGACTCTTCCCGCCCACGAACTCGGGAAGGTTGCGATCCAGGAGACACTCAAGCGCGCCGGGATCGAGGGGGCCCAGGTCTCCGAGGTAATCATGGGTCAAATACTCACGGCCGGCCAGGGCCAGAACCCGGCTCGCCAGGCCTCTGTCGCTGCGGGGGTCCCAGTGGAGAGTCCAGCCTGGGGCGTCAACCAGCTTTGCGGGTCCGGCTTGCGCGCGGTCGCGCTTGGCTACCAAGCCATTCTCAACGGCGACTCCGAAATCGTGGTTGCCGGGGGTCAAGAATCCATGAGCCAGGCACCGCACTGCGCCCACCTGCGCGGCGGCGTGAAAATGGGCAACTTCGACATGGTCGATACCATGATCAAGGACGGCCTTTGGGATGCATTCAACGGCTATCATATGGGCAACACGGCCGAGAACGTCGCGCGCAAGTGGCAGATCACCCGCGCGCAGCAGGACGAATTCGCGGTGGCCTCCCAGAACAAGGCGGAAGCTGCGCAGAAGGCCGGAAAGTTCAAGGACGAGATCGTGCCGGTGACTGTGAAGACGCGCAAAGGCGATATCGTCGCCGATACTGACGAACATCCCAAACATGGAACGACGCTCGAGACGATAGCTAAGCTGCGGCCGGCATTCGCCAAGGACGGCACGGTCACTGCTGCCAATGCCTCGGGCATCAACGACGGCGCCGCCGCCGTCGTGCTCATGAAAGCAAGCGAGGCCGCCAAGCTCGGCAAGGCGCCGCTTGCGCGCATCGTATCCTGGGCGCATGCGGGAGTTGATCCGGCCATCATGGGTACCGGGCCCATCCCGGCATCGCGCGCCGCACTCAAGAAAGCTGGCTGGAACGTTGCTGACCTCGATCTCGTGGAAGCTAACGAGGCATTTGCCGCGCAGGCTTGCGCAGTCAATAAGGATCTCGGCTGGGATGCCGCGAAGGTCAACGTCAACGGCGGGGCGATTGCGCTCGGTCATCCGATCGGCGCGTCAGGGGGGCGCGTGCTTGTGACGCTGCTCTACGAAATGCAGAAGCGCAACGCAAAGAAGGGTCTCGCTACTCTTTGCATCGGCGGCGGCATGGGCATTGCGATGTGTGTCGAAAGATGAGACCACACAGGAGCCGGAACACGACGTGGGCGACGACATGAGCATTCGGTTCGGCGCCCGGCGTCCAACCAAAGGGTTCGGCGTAGGGAGGAGTGAAAATGTCACGCGTCGCGGTGGTGACGGGCGGAACGCGCGGAATCGGTGAAGCAATATCGAAGGCTCTCAAGGCGGCCGGATACAAGGTCGCCGCCAACTACGGAGGCAACGACGCAGCAGCGCAGAAATTCAAAGGTGATACCGGCATTCCAGTCTACAAATGGGATGTCTCCTCGTACGAATCCTGTGCCGCCGGGGTCAAACAAGTCGAGGCCGATCTCGGGCCAGTCGAGGTGCTGGTGAACAATGCCGGCATAACGCGCGACACCATGTTTCATCGCATGACACCTGAGCAATGGAGCGCGGTGATCAACACCAATCTAAATTCGCTGTTCAACATGTGCCGACCCGTGATCGAAGGGATGCGCAGCCGCAAATTCGGCCGCATCATCAACATCTCCTCGATCAACGGGCAGAAGGGACAAATCGGCCAGGCGAATTATTCGGCCGCCAAGGCCGGAGAGCTGGGATTCACGAGAGCGCTGGCGCAGGAAAGCGCTAAGAGCGGCGTTACCATCAATGCGGTCTGTCCTGGCTATATCGCAACCGAAATGGTCAAGGCCGTGCCGCAGGACGTTCTCGAGAAGAACATCTTGCCGCACATCCCAATCGGGCGATTGGGGGAGCCCGAGGAGATCGCGCGCTGCGTCGTCTTCCTGGCGTCCGACGATGCCGGCTTCATCACGGGCTCGACGCTAACCGCAAACGGCGGCCAATATCTGGTTTGATGGATGAACGTGACCGGGACCTCACGTCGCGGCCGAGGGCGCCCAGTCCTTTGGAGCTAGCTCGAATCTGCTGAACTCGAATCCGGGCGCGACCGTGCAGCCGACCAGCGTCCATTCCCGGAGGCTCTGCGCCGCCTGCCAGGTGTGAGCCGGCACGATCGCCTGCGGTCGCTCTCCGGCAGCAAGATCAGCTCCGAGCGTGATGCACTCGATCGGACCCTTGGCGTTCGCCGCAATTTCAAGCTTGAGCGGCGCGCCCGCGTGATAGTGAAAGATCTCGACCGCATCGACCTTGTGCCAGTGCGAGCGCTCGCCGCGCGCGAGCAAGAAATAGATCGCGGTCGATGCCGCACGCCCACCCTCTACCGTGTGCGGATCGCGAAACGTCTGGCGATAATGTCCGCCTTCAGGATGGGGCTTGAGGTCAAGCAGGCGCATCATCTCGGCGGCGGAAAGCATGCTGGCTCCCTCGTTGGGCGCTGGACTGTCTTTTGGAGGCGACAAGCTTACGCTGCCGTCGCGTCCCGGTCCGCTCGTTTGCTCGAGCGTGCGATATCCCCGGGCACCTCCGCAAGCTGCCGACCCGATGCCGTCGGTCGCGAATGAATGGAAACCGCTAAGTTACGACCTATTCTTACGCTCGCGGATTTCGGCGAACACTTTCCAAGCCGGGCTGCCGGCTAGCCCAACCGAACTCGCTACATCCGCCAGGTCCGCGCGCAAAAACGGGTTTGCCGCTTTTTCTGCGCGCATGGTCGACGGAATCGTCGGCTGACCTGTGGCGAAAAGTTTTTCCACCTCCGTCTCCCGCGCCTTGAGCGCCGCATTGCCAGGTTCGACCGTTTTCGCGAAGCGGATATTGGCCTTGGTATATTCGTGCCCGCAGTAGATGCGCGTATCGTCGGGCAAAGCGCGCAGCTTAAGCAGCGATTGCCACATCATTTCCGCCGTACCCTCGATGACGCGCCCGCAACCGATCGAGAACAAAGTGTCGCCGACAAAGGCCAAGTTGTCGGCCGGAAAGAAATAGCTAATGTGACCCGCGGTGTGTCCCGGCGTCTCGAGCACGCGACCTCGCAGCGCGCCGACCTGGACCTCATCACCTTCTCGCACGGTCACGTCCACCAGTGGAATGCGCGCGGCCTCTCCGTGCGGGGCAACAACCCGACAATCGTGACGCTGCTTGAGCTCGGCAATACCCCCCGTGTGATCCGCGTGATGATGGGTGACGAGAATATCGCTGAGCAGCCATCCGGTTGTTTTCAATGCGGTCTCGACTGGTGCGGCTTCCGGCGCATCAATTGCTGCCGTCGCACCGCTCGTCGGATCGTGCAGTAGCACGCCATAATTGTCCTTCAGGCACAGAAACAGATGGGTTTGTGCGGGCATATCGTTCTCCGGACTGCATCGACGCAATCGGCGTGATTAGGCACCCTGCACTTTATACCTGCAAGGGTCGGGAAAATATGTTCCGGCCGCCGGAAGCCAGGGGAACGTGCTACGCTGTTACCATGTCAATTGACGTCGTCGATCTTCGCAATTTTTATGCGCAACGCCTCGGCGTCGTCGCGCGCCGATTCGTCGGGCGCGGCATCCGCAGGCGTTTTGCCGATACGCGCGGAATGAGCGTGCTGGGCGTCGGCTACCCGACGCCCTACTTGGGCTTATTTCGCGAGGAGGCCGAACGCTGCCTCGCTTTCATGCCGGCGGTGCAGGGGGTGGTGAAATGGCCGACTGACCGGCCAAGTCTTGCTGCGCTCGTTGACGAGTTGGAAATGCCCTTGACCGACTCCGCGGTTGACCGGGTGCTCCTGGTACACGCTCTCGAAATGGCGCGCGATCCCATCGCCTTGCTGCGTGAAGTATGGCGCGTATTGGCTGCCGGCGGACGGCTGCTGATCGTGGTGCCGAACCGGCGCGGAGTGTGGGCGCGGCTTGACACGACGCCCTTCGGGCACGGGCGGCCCTATTCGCGCTCGCAGATTACCCAACTGTTGCGCGAGGCCTGGTTTACGCCCACGGGCTGGGTGGACGCGTTGCATGTGCCGCCAGTCGCGCGCGGCTGGTTCTTGCGCTCCGCAGTTGCGTGGGAGCGTGCGGGCTCGGCCGTTGCTGCGCCTTTTGCGGGTGTGCACATCGTCGAGGCGACGAAGCAGGTCTATCGCGCCATTCCCGCGCGCCGGGAGCGCGCGCGGCTCGTGCCTGCGCTCGAGCCGGCACTCGTTCCTTCGCCGCGCTAGCCTCCGTGCGGGTCAACCCGCTGTGCCGTCACTCGTCCCGCGTGGAAGGTCCGCCTCCGCCCTCACCGCCGCCCCGCATATCCGGACGCGGACCACGATGGCGGCGCCGGCGGCGATGCAGGGGGAAACGGTCCGGCTGGTTATCATGACCGTTTTGACCCGGTTGGCCACCTTGGTGAGGCTGATGCTGCTGCCCAGTGATGAATGAAGGCAATCGGTCCACGTCGCCGTCGGCCGGGGCTTGGCCCGGCGGTAAGTGTGGCTGGTGATACTGGCGCTGTTGATGCTGTGGGAAGGGCTGCGGGTCCCGAGGCATGTAGGGTTGCGGCTCGCGAGTGCCATAAGGCGAATCGGAGGAACCGCTCATCGCCCTTTGTCCATCATCGTCACCGTCGTCAAATCCACCCTCGCGCGCCGCTTGTGTTTCGTTCTCCGGGCGTGAGAAGTGGGGATTGTTCTGGCGGAACTGCTCCTGCGCCGCGGCGATCACGCGATAATAGTGCTCGGCGTGTTGATAGTAGTTCTCCGCCGCAATCGGATCACCGGAAGTCAGCGCGTCCCTCGCAAGCTGGACATATTTTTCCGCAATGTGGGATGGATTGCCGCGAATTTTCACATCCGGACCATTGGATTCGTATACCCGGACCATCGGATTGTGACTCTTGCGGTGGTTGTTGCGCCCGCGCATCCGTTTATTCTGACCGTTTCTCATGATTTGCCTATTGCCAAGCCCTTCATTGTGGCGGCTCGCTGCCGCCGTGCCTTCACCAAACGCCTCCACTCCTCGGCGAGCGGCGCAAATGATCGCGTCCTCGCCCGGTTAGCCAGGAGGCACAAGCGGCAGCATTCGCCGCAATGTCACGTTTCGTGTCGCGAAGCAGCAACCCCTTGTCCGTGGCGCGCCGCGGCGTTGCCCAGCTCTTCCTCATAAGCATGTCCGCGTCGCTCGCGGATCAGCGCCGAACCGATGAAGTATCCAATCCCGATTGGGCGAACCACCTGCCGGGTCATCCGGCGTCCTTCGTTCGCTTCGTCCGCACCGTCGGCTCTCCGCAGTCCTGCTCCGGGGCTCGCTATCGGCGCTCACTCGCTCGGGTCGATTCCTGAGCGAAACCTAGTCGGTCTTGACCCACAATCCAAGTGCTTTTTTTCGTACCAGGAATGTGGAGCCCTCATGGCAGCGCCCGCAAAACAAGGGCCCGGGCGATACCCGCAAGATCGTACCGTGGTGCAACTGGTGCGAGCCCGGCTGCGGCGAGGATCGAGGTCACGGGGCCGAGCTGACCCTGCCCGAGTTCGAGCACCAGGATGCCGTCAGGTGCAAGGAGGCGCGCGGCGTGGGGCGCGATGGCGCGATAGCCGTCGAGGCCGTCGGGCCCGCCGTCGAGCGCGCGTGGCGGATCGAAGTCGCGCACCTCGGCTTGCAAGCCCGCAATATCGGCCCGCGCCACGTAGGGCGGATTGGAAACGAGGATATCGACCGGCCCTCGCAGCGCTGTTGCGTAGTCGCACGCCACGAAC
>DATFQX010000202.1:0-5401 GCA_035263865.1 Xanthobacteraceae bacterium | reverse complement strand
GACGGTGCGGCGGCGCTATAACGGCTCGGCATTGCGTTGGAGCAAAAATTGGGTTCAGCACTACTACACAATCTGATTGCCGGAGCCGGATCGAGCAGCCAGTTCGTTGGGGGGCTGGTCGTGGCGGTGTTGTATGCCGTTATCGGTTCGCTCGGCGCGATCGGAAGCATTCTAGTCTTTCGACAAATCTTCCATGGAAGATGGGAACAGATATTCTGGGCCTCTTTCCTTATCGTGATTGCTGCCTTTTATCTAAGCTTCGCAGCCTACTTCGGGGCCTCACCTCATGCTTGGCAAACTGAACTAATCGGCTTTGGCGTCTTCCTTGTTTGTGCTCTGTGTGGGTTGTTTTCGCGATCTGCTATTGCAATTGGGTATATCCTGCATGGGCTCTGGGATTTGTCCCATTGTCTATCCGGCTCTTCACTTGCAGGCGTGTCGATAACAGACATTCCACTCGGTTACGGTATCTTTTGCTCCGCATTCGATTTCGTGGTCGCGGCCTATCTCATGATAAGTGACACTGCATGGCATAAGCCGGGCAGGTTCGACCCTTACTTCTGGCGGCGTATCGCCTGCGCCGACGAGGTGATCGAGTGAGACGGCGCGAGAGTTCATCGTGCGGTTCTGTTAGGATTGATAGGCTCGGTCCTTAACTGGGACGACGGGAAGGGGACCACTGACTGTGCCGACGAGGTGACCTTTGTCTCTCAAAGGCGCAAAGAACCCAACACGCGGCCGCAAGCTTCGTTCGACCGGAAGAAGCACCCCCGAGGATAGCACCTCTGCGGGAGACTGCTGCACTGCGGGATTTCAGGCCCGTCAATGTCCGCTATGGGTCATTTTCGTCAGATCCGTACGCTCCCGCCGCTCGCGCCATGTCCGCTTCGCCAGCGCCTTGGCCGTTCGGGCAGCTTTCAAACGATGACCACCCCCGGGGGCCGGGTAGGCATCGGCCGGTAGCCTAAGGTGAGGTATTGATCCCTCTCGCCTCTCATCGAAGAATGAAAGTTCTGCCCAGCAAATCACCGCCTCGCTCATCCTGGTGCGAGCCGCGCAATGTTGCCTTGTCCGAATCAAGCATTTTTCAATCTCGCCTTGGCTCTGACGAGATCCATGGTGTCAAAACCCTCGCTAAAAGATCCGTAAATCTCGCCCAGTTGCGAGCGATATTTGTCGGCGTTTTGTCTCAGCTCGTACAGGTCATAAATACTCGTGCAAAGTTTAAGCTCTAAGGATTTTGCTTTCTGTTCGCGCGCGACCTTAAGGCCCTTACACAAATAACGCTCCGCCTGATCCAGCTCTTGGCGTGATCGCAGATATGTTTCTCCGAGCAATCGGTATATTTCAGCCGCGTAAAAGCGTTCGGAGTCCGCTTCATCGAGGCGTAACTGCGCCTGGTTCAAAAAGTCGAACGCATGCTCGTAACGTTCATTCTTTATGCATGCGTCCGCCAGTAACCCCAGAGTATACGTCTCAAACAATAAGGCGTTGGTGGCTCGTTCTTTTTCCAAACCCCCCTGAATCTCGGCAACACCTTTCTCAAACTCGCCTTGCTGGGCAGTTGCCCATCCGCGCAAAATCAAAGCCATGGCCAGATAGTGGACAAACCCATGCTCTTCGCAGAGTGTGATTGCCGCGTCAGCCTGGCGCGCGACAATGGCAGCCTCGCCGCGAAACTGATGCACCCGGAGGCTTATCGTTCGTGCCATTGCCTCGCTGAACGGATGTTGAGATGTATCTGCATAACGGCGCGCCTCAGCGCAAATCCGCAACGCCTGATCAGGATAGCCGAGAAACCAGAGTGCCATGCCGTCGTATAGCCTTACATGAACTCGCGGGTCTTGCGCTGACAGGTCAAGATACACCGCGGCTTTGCTGTCTTCACACATGCTAATGCTGCGTTCTAGTGCCGCGTGGGCAGCGGCAAATTTCCCGCGTGCAAATAAGGTGAACCCTAGAGCTTCGTGGGCAAGAACCTTGAAAACCGAGTCATCTGCATTCTCGGCTGTATTCACCAACTGTTCGGCAAGGTTTTGAGCTTCACCAAGCGGGGCACGAAGGAAATTCCAGGTCCATAAGCCAAACACCGCAGGCAAGGTATGTTCGTCAAACCCGCTCTCTTTGCACAGCTGCAGTGCTCGCGTATACGCTTGCTTCACACTGTCAATGCTCCAGCCTTTAATCGACCGGAGGGAGTGACCGAGCGACGTTTGAAGCAGCAACTCCGACTTGTTGCGTACCATCGGGTCGTCGATATTGGGAAGGAGGTCCAAACCACGAGCAAAATGGTTTAGTGCCTCGGCATTGGCCGAGCGTCGGGCCGCATGCTGTCCAGCCTTGAGCCAGTAATCGATGGCGAGCTCAACAAGGCCGGCTTCTGTGAAGTGGTGTGCCGCGATTTCCGGCTGACTCGCCACAATCTCGGCAAACCTCTCCTCAAGCGCACGCGCAATCTGGCCGTGCAATTGCTGCCGGCGGCTCTTGAGAAGGCTCTCATAGGCGGCATCCCGCACCAGGGCGTGCTTGAAGCTGTAGACCTCTTCCGGCGGTTCGCCATGACGGAACACGAGCTCCGCCTGCTCGAGTTGAGCGAGTGCATGCTTCAATGCGGTCTCGTCGCGTCCCACCACCGCTCGCAGCAAGGAATAGGAGAAGTCGCGCCCGATGACGGCGCCGATTTGACCAATCTCCTTCACTGGCGCCAGCCGGTCGAGCCGCGACATCAAAGAGTCTTGAAGGGTTGCCGGGATGGCGAGCGGCGGCAGTGGCCCGTCGAGCCGATAGCTCTCACCGTTCTCGACCAGGATGCCCGCCTCCAGCACCGTCTTGGTGAGTTCTTCGACGAACAGCGGGTTCCCGTCTGTCTTGGTGACGATCTGTTTCATCACTTCGGCGGGCAGCACGCGTCCGCCGGTCACCCGCGCGACCATGTTTTCAACATCGCTGCGGTCAAGACGACCGAGCGTCAAGGTGCCGACGTTGGGCAGACCAACCCACGGCGGCTCGAACTCCGGTCGGAAGATGAACAATGCAAGGACCGGCAGTTGGCGCACCCGTTCGACCATTAGATCGAGTAGCTCGAGGGAGGTGGCATCCGCCCACTGCGCATCCTCGAACGAGAGCAGGATCGGTTGCCGGCGGGCGAGACCCTCGAATTGATCGAGCAGGGCAGCCAGGGTCCGGCGCCGCTGTTGCGTGGGGCTGAGCGCCAGCGGCGGATACCGCTCGCCGAATGGGATCGACAACAGCGCAGCAAAAAGCGGGGCTACGCCTTCAATCCGCGATGCGCCCATGGCGAGGACCGCTTCCAGCTTGTCAAGCCGTTGCTCGGAGGTATCGTCTGCCTTGAACCCCGCCGCTCGCTCCAATTGCGTGATAAACGGACGAAGCGCGCTGTTGGTATCGTAGGGCGAGCATTGGTAGCGCAAGCGCGTATGCGGCGCGCTGGCGATGCGCTCGGCGAGAGCCGCCGTAAGGCGGGACTTGCCTATCCCCGGCTCGCCAGAGATCAGCACAATCTGCCCTTCGCCCTTCCAGGCGACGCGTTGGCGCTCCAGTAGGAAATCGATCTCGGCCTCGCGGCCGATGAGATCGGTCAGACCTGCCGCGCGGACCGCCTCGAAGCGGCTGTCTGAATCGGATACGCCCTCGACTGCCCACATCGCGACCGGCTCGGCAATACCCTTGAGCTCGTGTTGGCCGAGGTCGCGCAGACGGAATAGATCACCGAGCAGCCGGCGCGTGGAGCCGGCGACGACGATCGTCCCGGGCTCGGCCAAGGCCTGTAGGCGGGCTGCAAGATTCGGCGTCTCCCCCACCACAGCGTGCTCCCGCAACGCACCCTCGCGGCTAAGGTCGCCGATCACCACCACGCCGGTCGCGATGCCAATGCGAACCGCCAGCGTTTCCGCGGCGCGCGTCTCGAGCCGCGCAACGGCGGCAATGATATCGAGCCCCGCCCGCACGGTTCGCTCGGCATCGTCTTCGTGTGCGAGGGGATATCCGAAATAGGCCAATATCCCGTCGCCCCTGAACTCGGCGAGGAAGCCGTCATAGGTTCGCGTGATGCGGGCGCAGGCGGCGTGATAGGCATCGATCACCGCGCGCATATCCTCCGGATCGAGTCGGGCGGATAGAGCAGTCGAGCCGACCAGATCGCAGATCATCACGGTGAGATGGCGGCGCTCGGCATCGTCACGCAACACCGGCTCGGTCGCTGTTTCAGTCGGTGCAGGAGCGGCCCCATCAAGTTCTGCGATGGCGCGCAGAAACTTGCGGCGATGGCCCAGCAGGACCCCGAGGTCCTTGAGGTCTTGCTCCGTCAGATCACGGACAATCGACAGGTCAATGGCGTTGTCGGCGAACCGTTGGGCATACTCACTCAAGCCGATCGATGCTAGCCACTCGGCAATGCCTTTCATGGCATTTTCCGTCGACCCGCGGGCCAGTGCTGCGTCCGCGCCGCGCGCGGCCGCGGCGCCGCGCAGGCGAGCAGCGTGATGAACTCGCGCCGCTTCACTCCAGTGTGTCTCCCGTGCTCCGACCAAAAGATAACACACCTCGGTAGGGCAGGAGACTGCTGCGCTGCGGGATTTCAGTCCTGTCTATGTCCGGTTTGGGTCATTTTCGTCAGATCGGCACGCTTCCGCCGGTCACGGGATGTCCGCTTCGCTCCGAAAGCGGACATGCGCGAACTCACCGCGATATGTCTGCTTCGTGCCAAAAGCGGACTAACGCGGTGCAGCAAATTAGCACCGGTCTCGGCAGCATTTTTGCAGTCTTTGGTTAGCTGTAGGCGCTTCCGGGCGGGCGCACCGTGAACACGGATCCCTTGCCTAGCTCGCTAGTCACGGTCACGTCGGCGCCCATCATGCGCGCGAGCTTGCAGGTGATGGCGCATCCGCTCTAACGCGTCACGACGACCGGCAGATGCTCGATCGCCCGGAGGCCCGGCCGTCTGCGCCACTTGATCTCCGATCCGTCCACGGCCAGCTGCAGTTTCGGCCACCGCCGAAACAAGGCCTTGAGCGCGCATATTCCCTCGATGCGTGCGAGCTGATGCCCCAGGCAGAAATGAATGCCGGTGCCAAAGGCGATATGCCGGTTCGGTCGGCGCTCGAGATCAAGCTTTTCCGGATGCGCATTGGCGTGCGGATCGAGGTTCGCGGCCACCAGCATGGCAATGATCTGCTCGCCCTTCTTCAGCCGGATACCGCCGAGCTCGAGGTCCCTGCGGACGTAGCGCGGCTTGGTGAATTGCACCGGCGAGAGGAACCGCAGGAATTCCTCGACAGCGAGATTGGCCCGGTTCCAGTCTTCTTCCAGCCAGTCGCGCAATCCGGGATTTTTCAGGAGCTCATGCACCGAGCCGCTGATGAGATGCGTGGTGGTTTCGTGC
>DATFQX010000201.1:0-2124 GCA_035263865.1 Xanthobacteraceae bacterium | reverse complement strand
ACCGCGATCGGCGCGATCGGATTGGCAATCGCACGCATCCAGGCCTCGCCGATGTCCTTGACCTCCTGCCCCATGCCTATGGCGTAGATGTCGGGGGAGGCCGCGAGCGCGCCGACCACGACCGGCATATCGTACCGCCGGCCCTTCGCGTCGGTCACGTGCGTGAACAGGAACGCGCGCCGCTTGTCCTCTGGCACGCCGCCCAGAAATTGCCAGCGCACCAGCGGATGCAGCTCGGTGTCTTTGTTGATGGGACGGTCGATGCGAACGAGGAGGCCGTTCGCCTCAAGATCGGCCAAATGATCCTGGAAATCGAGCCGCGGGCGATCCCGCAATCGGGCGCGATGCGAAGCGGCGGGCTGATCGAGCATCTCGGGATCCGGTTCCACCGGGATTGGGCCGCGCGCAACCTATCACGATCCGAATACCATCAGCTACTCGATCTGCGCGGCGCGATGCACTACGCTCCTAGTGCCCCGAACCCGAAGTTCGCGCACACCGTGGGGCCAACGCGGTCGCGAACTTCGGGTTCAAAAGGGGGCGCTAGAAACATAGAGTTGCTAGTGGTCCTTAGATTCCGAAGTTCGTATCTGAACGTGCTGCGAGTGCTTACGAACTTCGGAATCGGACCACTAGCCTCTCCGCCGTCTTTCCCAACCCTCAAACAGCAGCGGACCCATGGTCACCCAGACGATGCAAACGATCGACGTTCACGCTCACATCCTGACGGAAGAGACCATGCGCCTGTTGCAGCGCGAAGCCCCCAAGGTGGGGCCGAAGCTCTCGGACATCGGCGACCAGTTCGCCACGCTCGACGTCGCCGGCAACGTCTACCGGCACTTCCCCCGCGGCGGCTGGGATATGGAGCGGCGCCTGCAAGACATGGCGGCAACCAAGGTCGACGTTCAGGTACTCTCGGTCTGCCCGCAGACCTTCGTCTATGCGCAACCGCCGGCGCTGGCGGCGGCGTTTGCTCGCATTCAGAACGAGCAGCTCGCCAAGCTGGCGAAGGCTCGCCCCGAGCGCTTTCTTGCGATTGCGACGCTGCCCATGCAGGCGCCGAAGCAAGCCGCGGACGAGCTTCGTCATGCGGTGCGGGTGCTGGGCCTGCGTGGGGCGCAGATCGGCTCGAACGTGGCGGGCAAGAACCTCGACGATCCTGAACTCGAGCCGGTCTGGGCTACCGCCGCCGAACTCGATGCGTTCATTCTCCTCCACCCCATCAACGTGGCAGGGGCGGACCGGCTGTCGTCCTACTATCTCGGCAATCTGATCGGCAATCCGCTCGACACCACCATCGCCGCTGCATGTCTTGTCTTCAGCGGCGTGCTCGAGCGCCATCCCTCGCTGAAGATTTGCCTCGCCCATGGCGGGGGGTTCGTGCCCTACCAAGCCGGGCGCTTCGTGCACGGTTGGCACGTGCGCGCGGAGCCGAAGCGAACGCTTGGCAAGCCGCCGACGGATTCGCTCAAACGCTTCTATTTCGATACTATCGTGCACTCGAAAGAGGTGCTCGACTTCCTCGTCGGCAACGCGGGCGCCGACCGCGTGTTGCTCGGCAGCGACTATCCCTTCGACATGGGCATGCCGGAGGGCGTGTCGCAGGTTCGCGGCCTGTCGATTTCGGCCGCCGAGCAGTCGGCCATCCTCGGCGGACGGGCGCGGGCTTTGCTCAGCGCGGGCGACAAGACGCGGGCGTTCGCCTGACGCGGCTCGAACTCACTTTAGCTGGATGAGAGAGCGGGAACGCAGGAGACGAAAAATGTCGCAACAAGTGGCGCGGACCCCGGGTGCCAAGCGCGCGGGCGACGGCGAATACGTGTTCGATCTCGCCGCGGTGAATCACATCCTCGGCGGCCCCGACTACTCGACCGCCAACGGCGCCTGCGTCGAGGGGGACCGCATGATCGTCGCCCTGATGCGAATGCGGCTCTGCGCCGGTGCCGGCCGGCATCCGCATTCGCACCCGAACGAGCAATGGATCTACATTCTGCAGGGCACGTTTCGGGCCAAGATTGGAGAGAAAGAGATCGAGGCCAAACCGGGCTCGGTGGTCTACGTTCCCTCCAACGTCGTGCACTCCGGCGAGGCCACGCCCGAGGGCGATGTCGTGTTCTTCACGTG
>DATFQX010000200.1:0-35495 GCA_035263865.1 Xanthobacteraceae bacterium | reverse complement strand
TTCGAGATCGATGAAGGGAGCGCCTCGCTGGCAGACCTCTTCCGTGGGCGTTCGCAGCTCCTCGTCTATCACTTCATGTTCGGGCCCGACTACAAGGCGGGCTGTCCGTCCTGCTCGGCGATCGCGGACGGCTTCAACGGGTTCGCGACTCATCTGGCCAACCATGACGTGATGCTCTGGGCGGTCTCGCGGGCGCCGCTCGCGAAGTTGCAAGCGTACAAACGGCGAATGGGGTGGACGTTTCCCTGGGCGTCCTCATCAGTGGCTCGACCGCGCCCCCAAAGGCCGCAACGAGACTGGGCCCTGGTGGCGCCATCACGACGCGTACGACCAGCGCTGAGCCAAGTCGTGGGTGTCGTCGGCGCAATGTATGCATGCCCGCTTTCGCGGGTCAGAATGCGCAGTGGCCGCCCGTGAATCGACCGGCGCAATTATGCGCACCACTCGCTAGTCGAATGCCAACACTGCGCCAAGCGCGCTCTCCGGGCCGACGATGGTTTTGTTCGCGTCTCCGCGAGCGGCGATCCCGCCCGCCTTGAGTGCCGCGCCCAGCGCGGTGCGGTCGCGCACGCGAAACCGCAGCGCCGCGAGCCGCGCGCCGCGCGATGTGTCGGGCGGCTCGGTTCCGAATTGGCGGCGAAAGGCCGCCGCATCGATGACGCTGATGTCGCCGCGCCGCGTCGAGACGGCGATGCCGCTCGAGGTCGCGGACACATCGCGCCCGCCGGCAAACGCCGAGAGGAACGCGTGATGCTCGGCCGGATTATCGGCGACCAACACCGCGGTCTCGATGCTGCTTGCCGTGTTGGCATGCTGCTGGAAGGCAGGATTCCAAAAATTTTCCGGAAAGTGCTGCTGACACACGGCAAAGCCAACAGCGGGTGCCTTGGCGTCGCGCGCGAAGGCAAGCGAGAAGGCGACCTTCACGGTCGACCCGTCCGGCCGTTTGCCCTCGCGCTCGAAGCGCATGGCATCGGACACGCCGATGCCAGCCGAGCGAAAGCGCGCGGCGTCCGTTGCCGCGTTCTCGCTTTTGAGAAGAAGGAAGGAAAGTCCCTCCTGGGTCTTGAGGAAGATGCGATTGAAAGTACCGAACAGCGCTGAGAGACCGTCGGTGCCGAGCTTTTCCGGCTCCGCCACCGTGAGCAGTTCGACAAAGAAGCCGGGAAGTTGGACCAGATGGTTATGGGTGCCCCACGCATGACGGTTGCGCGCGCCGACGGTAAAGCCGAGCCGTCGATAGAGCTCGGCTGCCGCCTCGAGATCGCGCACGGCATGGATGACGTGATCGAGTCCGCCGGGCATCGAAAGCCGCCGTCACTTCACCGCCGAGAAGGCCGTCGGCTGCAGGAACATGTTGGTGATGGAGGAGATGATCGGTCCATCGCGCTCGCTTTCGGCGCGCTTGCTCACCCATTCCGGGTCGACGATGAACTTATTCCACTTCATCTCGCGCTCAGCGAGCGACTCCCACGCGAGGAGATAGTGGAGGTCTTGGTTGCCGCCGGGACCGACCAGCACCGTCCAGAACCCGGCCTGCCGGATGCCGTGTCGCTTCCAGAGCTCGAGCGTTGTCGTTTCGAACCGCTTCAACAGGGCTGGAAGCCGCCCGGTCACGCAGTGGTAGATGCGCAATTCATAGATCATGGTTGCCTCCGTGCATCGAGGCGGCCGACGTTAACGGCAGGGCCGGGAAAGGCAATCGGGGTCCTCCGTCATTGCCGGGCTTGACACCGCAAGTCGGGTTTACCCGATTTGCGACGCATACGATGCGCAACTCGGGCAAGCCCGAGTTGCGGTGCAATCCGTCTTCTTCGCAGAAAAAGAGTTTTGCGAAGCAGGATGGACCATCCGAAATCGGGTTTACCCGATTTCGGGCAATTGTAAGTGTGCAAGTCGGATAAATCCGACTTGCGTGGTCAACCCCAGCGGGTGACCAGTCCGTATCGAATGTGAGGATTACACCAGCCGACTCTGATCCACTGCCGCGCCGACGAAGGACGCAAACAGCGGATGCGGCTCGAAAGGCCGCGATTTCAGCTCGGGATGGAACTGCACGCCGACAAACCAGGGATGGTCTTCGTACTCGATCATTTCCGGCAATAGCCCGTCAGGCGACATCCCGGAGAAGCGCATGCCGTGCTGCTCGAGGCGGCCCCTGTAGCGGGTATTGACCTCGTAACGGTGGCGGTGGCGCTCGGAGATCTCGCTTGCGCCGTGATAGATCTGGGACACGCGGCTGCCGCGCTGGAGAATTGCCGGATAGGCGCCAAGCCGCATGGTGCCGCCGAGATCGCCGTTCACGCCGCGGATCTGCAGTTCGTTGCCCTTCATCCACTCCGTCATCAAGCCGACCACCGGCTCGGAAGTTGCGCCGAATTCCGTGGAGTTCGCCTCCTCGATGCCGCAGAGGTTGCGCGCCGCTTCGATGACGGCCATCTGCATACCAAAGCAAATCCCGAAATAGGGGACTTGGCGCTCGCGGGCGAACCTGACGGCCCTGATCTTTCCTTCTGTGCCGCGCTGACCGAAGCCGCCCGGCACCAGAATTCCATTGACGTTCTCGAGGAATGGCGCCGGATCCCCCTGCTCGAACACTTCGGATTCGATCCAATCGAGATTCACGCGTACCTTGTTGGCGATGCCGCCGTGGGAGAGCGCCTCGATCAGCGACTTATAGGCGTCCTTCAGCCCGGTATATTTGCCGACGATGGCAATCGTCACATTGCCTTCCGGATTGCGAATGCGCTCGTTGATGAGCCGCCAGCGTGCGAGATCCGGCTCGCCTTTCGGCTCAATGCCGAACGCCATCAGCACTTCGCGATCAAGCCCCGCCTCGTGATAGGCTTCGGGCACCGCGTAGATATTGTCCGCGTCGCGCGCTTCGATCACCGCGCTCGGGCGCACATTGCAGAACAGCGCGAGCTTTGCGCGTTCGCTCTCAGGGATAGGCCGCTCGGTTCGGCACAGCAGAACGTCGGGCTGGATGCCGATCGAGCGCAGCTCCTTGACCGAGTGCTGGGTCGGCTTGGTCTTGAGTTCGCCCGCGCCGGAGACGAAAGGCAAGAGCGTCAGGTGGATGTAGACGGCGTGGTGGCGGGGCAAGTCATTGCCGAGTTGCCGGATCGCCTCGAAGAACGGCAGCCCTTCGATGTCACCGACGGTGCCCCCGATCTCGCAAAGGACGAAATCGTAGCCTTCGTTGCCTTCGCGGATGAAATCCTTGATCGCGTTGGTGACGTGGGGGACGACCTGGATGGTGGCGCCGAGATAATCGCCGCGGCGCTCCTTGGCGAGGATTTCCTGATAGATGCGGCCGGTGGTGATGTTGTCCTGCCGGCTCGCCGGGCGGCCGGTAAAGCGCTCGTAGTGACCGAGGTCGAGGTCGGTCTCGGCGCCGTCGTCGGTAACGAAGACCTCCCCGTGCTGGTAGGGCGACATGGTCCCCGGATCGACGTTGAGATACGGATCAAGCTTGCGCAGCCGGACCTTGTAGCCGCGCGCTTGTAAGAGCGCGCCGAGTGCTGCGGATGCGAGACCCTTGCCAAGGGAGGAGACCACGCCGCCGGTAATGAAGATGTACCGCGCCATGGGACCTAAGCTTTAGCGCTGCGCCGCCGATTCGACGAGAGGTTAGAAGCCCTCGCCCGGCGACATCCATGCGCCGCACACATACCGGAAAATTCCAACGATCTGATTGAGATATCCGCCGGTCTGTTGATGTGAGCTCTCAATTTACCATTCGCTGTTTGCATGGCTCCTCAAGCGAAGGGGCCGGTCGTGCCGGCCCCTGATTTATTGCGAACGTGGCACCTGCGGCCCGGACGGGGCAGGCGGCGGTGCTGGCGGCGCCGACTGCTCCTGCTGGCGCAGGGTGTCGAGCACGCCCCCCTGCCCCGGCGCCTGCTGCGCCGGGCTGCCGGTGTTCTGGATGATGGACCGCGGCTTGCGATCCCAACCGGCGAGGATCGAAAGCACCAAGCTCGTGGCGAAGAAAGTCGCGGCCAGGATCGCGGTCGTGCGGGTCAGCACATTGGCGGTCCCCCGGCTCGACAGGAATCCGCCGGTCGAGCCAATGCCGAGGCCGCCGCCTTCCGATTTCTGCAGCAGCACGACGCCGATCATGGCGGCCACGACAAACAAATGAATAACGACAATGACGACCTGCATTAGTGTCCACCACGTGCAACCTGGGTTTTCGCCCCGGTGTCATATAGGAACGCGCGCGCCTGTCCACACCTCCGCCCAACGGGACCGGTGGGGCAGCGCCCCTGCTCCGCTGATGGCCTGGGAGCCAGTGCTATTTGAGGACCTTCAGATACGCGATGATATCATCGATGTCCTTCGGGTCGCTCAGCCCGCCATAGGGCATGCGGTTACCCTTCACCTTCGCCTGCGGATCCTGGATGTAGGCGCGCAGATTGTCCTCGTCCCAAACGAGGTTGGCGCGCCGCATCGGGTTGGAGTAGCGGAAATCGTCAAGCGCTGCCGACTTGCGGCCGACGACGCCCTTGAGGCTTGGGCCCAGCGCGTCCGGACGCTCGGTGTGGCACGCGACGCAGGTCCGGTAGAGCGCCTTGCCGTGCTCGACATCGGCCGCGCTGCCGGGGATCGCAGGCAAGGCGATAAACAGCGACAGAGCGCCAACTTCCCAACCCTGCATCGACCTAGATGACGCCGGCGTCACGCGTGCACCAGCGGGCCGGGGCTCTTGAGGTACTTCGTGACAATCGCCTCGGCCGACCAATAGGCGAGCGCGCCGACGGGGCCAGTCGGGTTATAGGCGGGCTGTTGCGGGAAGGTGGAGGCGCCCATGATGAAGAGGTTGTCGGCGGCCCACGCTTGCAAATAGCGATTGACGACGCTCGTCTTCGGGTCGGTGCCCATGATCGTGCCGCCGGTATTATGGGTCGACTGGTACGGCACCGTGTCGTAATCGCCCTGGCGCAGGGCTGGCGGCCCCATCATGGTCGGCTTCATGGCGCGTGCGATCTCGAGCGCCACGCGCATGCAATAGTCCGCCACCTTGTGATCGTTCTCGACGAAATTGTAGGTCATGCGCAGCAGCGGCCGGCCGAGCTGATCCTTATAGGTCGGATCGAGGTCGATGTAGTTGTAGCGGTTGGCGTAGTTCGACCCGGACAGCGTGATGCGCGCGGCACGCTGGTACCAGTTGGCCGTCTCCTTTTTCCACTTTGCGCCCCAGCGTGGCGTACCGGGCGGAACCGGCCGGTAGCTGATCGGGCGCCCGTCGGCGTGCCCCAATTGAATTTTGCAGCCGCCGAGAAAACCGAGTGCGCTATGGTCGAAATTGTCGCCGTCGAAATCATCCATCACCATCTGCGTGCCGGGCGAGCCCATGAACGGATTGAAGAACTTGTCTTCGAAGAACAGCGTCACGCCCATGCGCGAGAGTTGATAGCAGTAGTTCTTGCCCACCGCGCCCTGTTGCGTGACCGGATCATAGGGTTCCCCGATGCCGGAGTTGAGCAGAAGCGAGATGTTGCCGAAGACGTAGGCTGAAAGCACCACGATCCCTGCGGGCTGCTCGTATTCCTCGCCGGTGCGCGTGTCCGTGAAGATGACGCCCGTCACCTTCTTGGCGGTTTTGTCGTAGCTCAGCCGGCTGACCCAAGAGCGGGAACGCAGCGAGAATTTCGGTTCGGAGCGCAGCACGGGAAGCACACAGACCTGCGGCCCCGCCTTGGCATTTGCCTCGCAGCCGTTTCGTTCGCAGAAGCCGCAGTACTGGCAGCCCCCCAGTGTGAGGCCCTCGCTGTTCACGTAGGGCCGGCTCGCGTTGCTGGCCGGCTGGGGAAACGGATGATAGCCGAGATCCTTCGCCGCCTTCGCGAACATCAACCCGGATTCGGTCATGATGAGCGGCGGCGTGGGATATTCGCTGCTGCGCGGCCCTTCGAATATGTTTCCGCCTTCGATTCTCTCGCCGCGCAGATTGCCGGCCTTGCCGGAGACGCCGCACAGCTTGTCGAACTTGTCGTAATACGGCTCTAGCTCGTCGTAGGTCATTGCCCAGTCTTGAATTGGCATATCGTCCGGGATCGCGTTTGCCCCGTAGCGCCCGACGATGCGGCTGCGCGTGAGATGGTCGCTCGGCAAATAACGCCAATGTTGCCCGCCCCAGTGATTGGCAGCCCCGCCGACGCTATTGCCGGGCAGGAACGATCCGAAGCGACGCATGGGTAGCGCCGATTCCGAAGGGCGATGGCGGAACGTGACGGTTTCCAGCGCCGGATCCTGGATCAACTCCAGCCGGTAGGAATAGCGCAGTTCGTCCCGTATCCCGGGAAGCCCGAAGTTCTCGCGCGGCGAGAGATCTTCGCCGCGTTCCAAGCCGGTGACGGTGAGCCCCGCTTTGGTGAGCTCGCGCGCAAGGATGCTGCCAGTCCAGCCCATGCCGACCATGATCGCATCGACTTCCTTCAGTCGTGTTGCCATGTGTCCCCCTCACGAGAAATCGGCGATCGATTGCGGTTCTACGACGTAGGGCTTGTTCCGATATTGCTCGATCAAGTTGGAATAGACCGCCGGCAAGCCGGGGAAGCCGATCATCCGCCAAGAGGCCTTGTTGCGGTTACCGCCGTAGATCGGATCGGCGAAAAAGCCCTCCATAGTGATTTGCAACAGCGCCTCGAAGAATGCTTTGCCGTCGAAATCATCGAGCGCGGCTTTCCCCTGCTCCAGTGCCTTGAGCGCATCCTCGCGCTCCTTGGCTGCGAGCCGGTCGAAATCCTTGCCGTAGGCCTTGCGCGTCCAAGCATTGATAGCCACAACGCCGGCCGCGAAAAACTGGCGCGGGGTCAGCGGTAGCTGATAGCCGTATTCCCGCTTGGCGTTCCGGAACGGCCCATTGCGATACATCTTGGCGCCGCCGCCCCAGGCGCTGGCGAGCTGTCGGTCGATGAAGATCACGATCCCGCACTCGGTGCCGGACGGCGTGAGCTCGTCGGCCGGAATCATCGTATCGGCCACGGCTGCGAAGAAGGCGGCCTCGGCTTCGGTCAGCGTGAGATAAGCTGTCGGCTCGCTGCCGGACGCTGCCGCAGCTGCAGCAGGAGCGCCCTGTTGCTGTGCCTGCGCCGCGGCGGTGGGGGCAACACCCGCGGCAACGGCGGTGCTGGCGCCCAACAGGAATCTGCGGCGGCCAATCGGATTGTGCTCGCCGGGCTTTGCTTTATCGGTCATGGAAGCCCCCTGCTTGCCGGCCGCAGCTCGATATCCGATGCGGCGATGTGCGTGGAACGATTGTGCGGTTTGATGAGATTAGCCGATTTTTTGGCTAGCGCGAGGGCCATAGCCAGCATCCTGCACGGGGTCACATCTCGCGGTAGACCCCTGCGATTGCCAGAAATTCGTCCGCCTTGAGGCTTGCGCCGCCGACCAGCGCCCCATCGACCTCGGCAACACCCATCAGTTCCTTGGCGTTCGACGGCTTGACAGATCCTCCGTAAAGGATGCGGGTCGCTTGCCCCTCCGTTCCAAACCGCGACCGCAGTCGCTTACGGATGAGCCCGTGCATCTCGGCCACGTCCGCAGGCGTCGGCGTCAGCCCGCTGCCGATTGCCCACACCGGCTCGTAGGCAACGACCAGATTTTCAGCGGTGGCACCGTCGGGCACGGAACCGTCGAGCTGTGTCTCCACCACCGCGAGCGCACGATTATTCTCGCGTTCATCGCGCGTTTCGCCCACGCAGATAATTGCACATAGTCCCGCACGGCGCGCCGCCAGCGCTTTCGCGCGCACCTCCGCATCGGTTTCGTTGTGATGAATGCGCCGCTCGGAGTGTCCGACGATCACGGCGGTGGCCCCCGCGTCTTTGAGCATTTCGGCCGAGAGGTCGCCGGTGAATGCGCCGGAAGCTTCGGCGTGGCAATCCTGCGCGCCGATGTGCACGGCGGAGCCCGCAACCGCGGCCGCAAACAGGGCGACAAGAGTTGCCGGCGGACATATCATCAGATCGATGGCGCCGAGCTCTTTCGCACCTTGGACGATCCGGCTCAGTTCCGCGGCGGAAGAGCGCAGACCGTTCATTTTCCAATTGCCCGCCACCAGCGGGCGCCGCGCGCGAACCGTCATTGGAATTTTCCCGATCGAGCCATGCGGTTAGCAGAGCGCTCGCAACCACGCCAGAGGTCCGCCCGCCTTCGCTGCGCCACAATGTTGCGGTGCAGGGCCCCCCTCCCTATGATGCAATATCTCGCTGCGGCGCGGGTTTCTCGATCACGGATGACGCATGCTTCGAGGGCTGCGGAAAGCCTCCTCCAACTGGCTCGGCAAGGCGGTGATGGCCGCCGTCGTCGGCTTCTTGGTGATCAGCTTCGCGATCTGGGGCATCGGCGATATTTTTCGCGGTTTCGGCCGCTCCACCGTCGCCAAGATTGGCCGTACCGAACTGACGATCGAGCAGTTCCGCACGCTCTATAACGATCGCCTGCAGCAATTCTCCCGCCAGCTCGGGCGTCCGATCAGCGCGGATCAGGCGCGCTCGACTGGTCTCGACCGAGCGGTGATTGGGCAGATTTTCTCGGAAATATTGCTCGATGAGCGCGCCCGCTCGCTCGGTCTCGCGCTCTCCGACGCCGAGGTCGCCAAGCTGATCACCAACGATC
Organism: Xanthobacteraceae bacterium; assembly: GCA_035263865.1. Classification (GTDB taxonomy): domain Bacteria; phylum Pseudomonadota; class Alphaproteobacteria; order Rhizobiales; family Xanthobacteraceae; genus VAZQ01. Next base: position 26,864 of record DATFQX010000200.1, on the reverse strand, counting down.
CGGCATTTCGCGGACCGAACGGTGAATTCAACCGCTTCCTTTTCGAGCAGACCATCCGCAACGCCGGCTACACCGAGGCGCGCTTCGTGGCCGAGCAGCGCCGCCAAGCGCTGCGCCGCGAGCTTGCCGGAACCATTGCAGCCGGATTGGAAACCCCCAAAGCAATGGTCGAGGCGCTGAACCGTTATCAGAATGAGCAGCGCTCGATCGAATACCTCCTGCTCGACCGGGCGCTCGCCGGCGACATTCCCTCCCCTCCCCCAGAGGTGCTTGCGAAGTATTTCGAGGAGCGGAAAATCATGTTCCGCACGCCCGAATACCGCAAGCTCGTCATTGTGTCGCTCATCCCAAGCGAGCAGGCGCGATGGATCGAGATCTCGGATGCCGATCTCAAGCGCGCCTATGAGGAACGCCGTGCGCGTTATGTCACTCCCGAGCAGCGCCACGTCCTGCAGATCGACTTTCCCAACGCCGAGGCGGCAAGCGCGGCGGCAGAGCACATCGCCAAGGGCGCAAGCTTCGTCGACGTCGCCAAGGAGCTAGGCAAGAGCGAAAAGGATATCGACCTCGGCACGGTGCCCAAGGCCGGCATCATCGACCGGGCGGTCGCCGATGCGGCCTTCTCGCTCAAGGAGGGCGAAGTCAGCGCGCCGGTGCAAGGGCGCTTCGGCACCGTGCTGGTGCAGGTGCTCAAGACCGAGCCGGAGCAGGTTCGACCCTTCGATCAGGTCGCCGGCGAGCTCAAGCAGGAGCTCGCGGCGGCACGCGCCAAAAACGAGATCTTCGACGTCTACAACAAGATCGAAGACGCTCGCTCGGAAGGAAAGCCGCTCGCCGAGGCGGCCGCCAATCTGAAGCTCGAGGCACGCACGGTCGAGGTCGATCGCTCCGGCCGCGACCCTGCAGGCACGCCCGTCAAGCTACCCGATGCGCAGCGTCTTCTGGCCGCCGCGTTCACCACCGACGTCGGGGTCGAGCGTGACCCGTTGCAATTCGAGGATGGATATATCTGGTACGACGTTGCCGGGATCTCCCCTTCGCGCGAGCGTTCGTTCGACGAGGTGAAAGATCAGGTCGAGGCGCGCTGGCGCGAGCAGGAAATCACAGCGCGCCTCGACGCCAAGGCAACCGCTATGCTCGATAAGCTCAAAGCCGGCGAGACGCTTGCGCAGGTCGCCGCCACAGATCATCTCAAGGTCGCAAACCTGGGCGGTCTCAAGCGCGGCCAGGCCGCTCCTCCGCTCTCGGCGGCGGGAGTGGACGCGGTCTTTCGCGCGGCAAAGGATGCCGCCGGCAAGGCCGACGGGGCACAGCCGGGGGACCAGATCGTATTTCGCGTCACCGATATCGTCGTGCCAAGCCTCGATACGGCGTCCGAGGAGGGTAAACGCGCCATCCAAACCCTCAACCGCGGCCTCTCCGAGGACATTCTCGCCGAATATATCGCCTGGCTCGAGCGCGATGTCGGCGTCACGACCAACCAAAGCGCGCTGAACCAAGTAGTCGGCGGCGGAGCCGGCGACGGCACAAACTGACCTCGCAATGCAGATCGAGCCGCAAGCGACCGCGTTTGCCAAGCGCTACGCGCGGGGCGAGGCTCAGGTCGTGTGGACCACACTGGTTTCTGATCTCGAAACGCCGGTGTCCGCCTTTCTCAAGATCGCCGGTGCGCGGCCGCTGAGCTTTCTGCTCGAGTCGGTGGAGGGCGGCGCGCTACGCGGGCGCTATTCGATCATCGGGCTCAATCCCGATGTCGTGTGGCGTACCGTAGCCGGTCGAGCCGAGATCAATCGTAGACCCCAGCAAAGCGCGGACAGCTTTACGCCCTGCGCCGGACCGGCATTGGCGGAGCTGCGCACGCTCATCGCCGAAAGCCGCATCGAGCTGCCGGACGTGCTCCCTCCCATGGCAGCCGGCATTTTCGGGTATCTCGGCTACGACATGGTGCGGCTGATGGAGGAGTTGCCTCCGCCTAATCCCGACCCGATCGGAATCCCCGATGCGATGTTGGTGCGCCCGGGCGTTGTCGTCGTGTTCGATACCGTCAAAGACGTGATCACTGTGGTCACGCCGGTGCGACCAGAAAGCGGCGTTAGCGCCGACATTGCCTTCACTCGTGCACGCGAGCGCCTGTCCGAGGTCATGGATGCGCTCGATGCTCCACTGGCGCATTCTCCGCCCGACGTCCAAGCGGGCCCGCTCACGGTGTGGCCGTCCTCGAACATGACGCCCGCTGAATACGAACGGATGGTCAATGTCGCCAAGGAATACATCGCGGCCGGCGACATCTTCCAGGTCGTGCTGTCACAACGCTTCGAGGCGCCGTTCGAATTGCCGCCGTTTGCGCTTTACCGGGCGCTGCGGCGGGTCAATCCGGCGCCCTTTCTGTATTTCCTCGACTTCGGAGACTTCTCGGTCGCCGGCTCGAGCCCAGAAATCCTCGTGCGCGTGCGCGAAGGCACTGTGACCATTCGTCCGGTCGCCGGCACGCGTCCGCGCGGCGCGACGGCGCAGCAGGACACGGCGCTCGAGGTCGAGTTGCTCGCGGATGAGAAAGAACGGGCCGAGCATCTGATGCTTCTCGACCTTGGCCGCAACGATGTCGGCCGCGTTGCGCGCACGGCCACCGTCAAGGTCACCGATCAGTTCTTCGTCGAGCGCTTCAGCCAGGTGATGCACATTGTCTCCAACGTCGAGGGTCAGCTCGACGGAAAATACGACGCGCTCGACGCGCTCGCGGCCGGCTTTCCCGCCGGCACCGTCTCGGGCGCGCCGAAGGTGCGGGCGATGCAGATCATCGACGAGCTCGAGGCGCAGAAGCGCGGGATTTATGCCGGATCGGTGGGCTATTTCTCGGCGGCGGGCGAGCTCGACAGCTGCATCGTGCTGCGCACCGCATTGATCAAGGACGGCATGATGTATGTCCAGGCAGGCGCCGGCATCGTCGCCGATTCCAATCCTAAAGCCGAGCAACAGGAATGCGTCGACAAGGCCAAGGCGCTGTTCCGCGCCGCAGAAGAAGCCAAGCGATTTGCGAGCGCGGCGCGGCGGGGACAATAGTCTTCCGGCGCACTATATATTGCTGACGGCTTTGCCCGCACGGTTCCTACCAAGGGACATCCCGTGAGCGGCCAGGCGACTGCAAATGGAGCCTACGAACATGGACGCGACAACCGAACCACGGTGGAAGCACGATGGCGTGCGCGTCATTCCGGCCCACGCGCTCGATCCCAATACCCCGCAGACGCCGGGCATGGATCGCAAGGCCGCCATCAATTATGCCCGCGTCGGCGCCCAGAAGATTTGGGCTGGTACGGTGAATATTCGTCCTAACGCGAAGACCGGCGCGCATCATCACGGTGAGCTGGAAAGCATCATCTACGTGGTGCGCGGCAAGGCGCGAATGCGCTGGGGCGAGCGGCTCGAATTCACCGCCGAGGCCGGTCCGGGCGATTTCATCTATGTGCCGCCCTTTGTGCCGCACCAGGAAATCAACGCCAGTTCGAGCGAGCCGCTCGAATGCGTGGTGGTGCGCAGCGACAACGAAGCGGTCGTGGTCAACCTTGACATCGAGCCGGTCGAGAAGCCCGATGAGGTGCTATGGATCGATCCGATCCACAAGGGATGATACGAAATATCGCCAAGTCGCAATCCGGCGTTGCTTCAGCATCACATGTCTGCCGTCGTCCCGCGCACGCGGGGACCCATATTCCAGAGGCCGGTGTTCATGGGTCCCCGCTTTCGCGGGGACGACAACAATGGAGCGGTTGGTATGAGGCCTTACAAAAACTCTTTCGGAATTTCGGTCCACTTCTCGCGGCCGCAATAGAACAGCGGCTTTTTGCTGTACTTCGCCAGGTAGGCTCGATAGCGCCTACGATATCGCCGGACGCGCTCGCGGCTTCCCCTGAGAGGCTTGTGCCGGAAACGCAGGAGCGCGCGTTCGACCGCCCACATGTTTTTTCGAGCAAGCCGCCAATCGTACGTTCCCAGCCGGCGCAGATCGAACAGCCCATATCCGGTGATGCATCCGGTGAAGTCGATGTACGGGTCGAAATAGCTCATGGCGAGCGCACGCAGCGAACGAAAGACCGGCTTTCGCCCGTGCAGGCCCGGATCACGCGAGCGCGCCACAGAACCCCAGCGGCCGCGCTGGCGATAAACAAAGATGACGTGGTCCAGGTAGTCGATCGACATAAGGCTCATCACCAGCGGCGGATAGCCGTGTTGCTCGAGGATACAGGCGGCCGCCAGCGCGGCCTCGAGGCAATGCGCCCTCCGGCGGCGCAGAACCTGCCGAAGGCTTCTGAGCGTTTCGGGATCAGGAGGAGTCTCAGTATTATACGGCAGGCGGTTGAGAAATCGCTGCACTAGCATCGGGGTGCGTAGCCGTCCGATCAGGCGCCGCTCGGCCGGTGTAAAGACGGCAGGCGAGGCTGGCGGAGGCTCCGTCACACGCCTTCTCCGCCTGCGGTCGGCGTAGCGCATGGGTAAGTCGACCCTCAACCGCGGGCGAAGAACGCAGCCAGCAAGTCGCTGAATTGATCCGGCCGCTCGAGCGGAGACATATGTCCGGCCCCATCAATTCGGTGAAGGACGGCGCCGGGGACATTCTCCGACAACAGCCGGGCAGCGTTGCGGCAGAGGTAGTCGTGTTGGCCCAGCATGACCAGCGTCGGCACCTTGATGGCTTGCAGCGCGTGACGCATGCGAAAGAGCGATCGCCGCTGCGCCAGCACTTGTGAAAGGGTATGGCGCAGTCCAACGAGCGGCGTTGCGCGAATGAGCCCCGCCATATGACGGCGAAAGCGCGGGCCGCGATTGGCGTAGAATTTGAACAACTCACTCCGCAGCATGTCCGGCAACAACTCATCCCAACCGGTGCGTTCTGCAAAATCGACCCAGCGCCGCGCCAGCCATTGGATGCGCCAAGCGTCATCGGCACCCATTCCCACGTCGGTGAGAACGAGATGCGTGATCCGCTCGGGCCTTGCGGCTGCAAGCGCAAGTGCCGGCCCCCCTCCCAGCGAAAAGCCGACAGCTGCAACCTTGTCGCACGCGAGCGCATCGAGCAGGCCGGCGAGGTCCCGCGCGAGATGCGCAGCGGAATAACGGGTGGGATCGTCAGGCGCGTCGCTCTCCCCGTGGCCACGCTGGTCATAGGTGATGACCGTGTGGCGATCGGATAGTTTTCGCCGCTGGTGAAACCACATCCGCTGGCCGCAGGCGAGGCCATGCACGAGCATTATGGGCTTGCCGCGGCCGGTGATGCGATAGGCAAGATCGATATCGCCGACTGGGATGCGGCGCGAGACCTCAGGCATGCCCATCGCCGCAGGTGGTCCTCGCCTCGCTGAATCGCGCTCGTGTCGAAACAAAACGGTCGGCGGCAGCTCTTCCCGCCCGGTTGCGATGCTGACAGTCTAGGTGCGGCACGGAGACGGCGAAAGGGCGTCATTTCCCAGAACTATCTGCTTATTCGCGAAGGAAGATCGTGGGTGTCGACATGCGGTTTGTCTTGTTGATCTGGTTACTCACAGCAGGTTTGTCATCGGCGACGCTCCTCCCGGCGCCCGCGCTGGCCCAGGTGGTCTGTAGCGGACACCGCGACCGGAATCGAGTTGCAGCAGTATCAAACCCCGTATTTACCCGTCCCCTGACGGTGCACTGCGCGCGCTCGTGCTGCCCGTCGATATCGGCCTCTACGCCACGCCTGATATGGAAAGCCGCGTCGTGATCCGGACCAGCAAAGGCGATACCGTGATCTCGAAGGGCTACTCGTCGCCGCGCGGCACCAACGGCTACTATGTCGTCAATGCAAAATGGTCGCCGGATTCGCAATTCTTTGTCTACAGCATGGCGTCATCGGGTGGTCATTCGCCCTGGTCATTCCCGATGATGGTGTACAGCCGGGAGAAGAAACGCATCGCTGGATTGAGCGACATGATCGATGGGAAGCCGACGCTTTCGCCGGATTTCCGCTTTGCCGGCGCGCATACGCTCATGGCTCAGACGTGGAAAACGCCCGGCTCACTGGACGACAAGATTCCAGTCACAGTCGATCTCGAGGATGCGTTCGGCAAGCTGCCGGCTTCGGATTAGGCCATGTACTCACAAATCTGGTCCTGTGAATGGTGCGATGTCCGACCCTGGCGGTACAACGCGTACTTCGCTGCCGCGCAGAATTCGGTCGACGCTTTTGGGTGCGTCGGAAACTATTGTAGTCTTTTAACCTCGACTGGTGCAGTGGGATGTGGCGAAATCCCGCCCGTGAAGCAGCAAAGAGGGGCAGGCATCTAAAACCCGATAGACGCGAGCGCGACAAAACTGTCTGCCTGATTAGAAATTAAATGCCCTTTCCGCGAGGTCTGTAAAGGCTGTTCACCGCCCCTTTCCACGACGGATGGAGACCCAGGAGATATATTCATGCTGGGATACAATCGTTGGCAATTGTTCAAAGGATTGGCCGCGGCCGCCGGTATTGTGAGCATTGTTTCGCTCCTGCTGATGTATTTCATTCCCGCACCACCTTCGAAAGTTACAATGGCGACGGCTTTCAAAGGTTCTTCTTTCGAATATTACGGCCAGCAATATCGGGAAATATTTGCGCGTTTTAACGTTGACCTTGAGCTGCGCCCGACTTCCGGTGCAGTGGAAAATATTAAGATTCTGCAGGATCCAAGATCGGGCGTTCAGATTTCCTTGATGGTCAGTGGTGTTTCGGATGGGAAACATGCGCCAGGATTGTTGTCATTAGGGACTGTATACAACAATCCCTATTGGATCTTTTACTCCTCGAATGAACAGTTTGACCGGCTGTCGCAGCTCAAAGGAAAACGCATTGCCATAGGGCCAGAAGGAAGTGCTACTCGAGCTTCAGCCGAACAAGTTCTTGGCAAGGGCGGCGTTAATTCTCAAACCGCGACGTTTTTGCCTTTTGCAGGAACCGCTGCAGTTGAGGCAATGAATGATGGCAAGGTGGATGCTGTATGGATCATCGGCGCGCCGGATGCGACGGCCGTTAAATCATTCCTCCAAAATCCCAACGTTCGCATTATGAGTTTGCCGATGGCGGAGGCTTTCACCCGTATTTTCCCCGACCTCGCTCGGCTGGTATTGCCACAAGGCGTGATTGATATTGATCGAAACGTCCCACCCAATGACGTGCAACTCTTGGGATCCACCACGAAGGTATTGGTACGTAGCGATCTTCATCCGGAAATTGTCCAGCTCCTGTTGCAGACAATGGTAGAAGTGCATGCTGGGTCGAATATCTTTCAGCGGGTCGGTGAATTCCCTAACGGCACCGATGTAGAATATCCCGTTGCACCAGCGGCTACGGATTTTTATAAAAACGGTCCTTCCTTTATGCAGAGGCATTTGCCTTTATGGCTCTCCGTCCATGCTCAAAGAGGGATTGCAGTCCTAGTTGCAGCCATAGCTCTTGGCCTCCCGCTGTTTCGCTTCCTGCCGGTGGCGTACAATTGGCTCACGCGTCGGCGTTTGTTTTATTGGTATGCTCAACTTAAGGCTTTGGAAGCTTCGTTCGACACCGACCCGACGGGCAAGCAGTTAGCCCAAACGCAAGCCGAAATCGAACGCATTGAGGAGGCCGTCAGTCATATCCGTTTTCCACTAACCTTCTCGGACCAGCTGTATAATCTGCGCAGTCACATCGATATCGTTCGGCGCAAGATAGGCTCGCACGTAAATGCATCGGGGCGGCTGGCGGCCGAATAGCCGAACGTCCGTTTTGGGTTCCTTCCCGTATGAGGGCCGGCTCAACCAGCTTCATCGCGCCGCGCTGCGCGCGTTCCGCGCCACGCGGTGGTAGGCGGCACGGGTAGACCCAAGTTCTCGCGCAAGGTCTTGCCCGCATAAGCCGTGCGAAAGAGGCCGCGCCGCTGCAGCTCCGGCACCACGAACCGCACGAAATCCTCGTAGGCTCCGGGAACATGGGTCGCCGACACGACGAAGCCGTCGCACGCGCGCTCGACGAACCATTGTTCGAGCTGATCACAGATCTCCTTCGGGCCGCCGACGATGGGATCGTGTACGCGGCCGCGCCCGGTATGGTGCATGAACTCCCGGACCGTCGGATTCTTCTTCCCGCTCGCCCGCACGACGCGGTCACGGATCGCCTGCAGACCGGAAATTGCCGCCATCTCTTCATCGGCGAATGCCTCGTCCATCCCTTTGGTCGAGAAGTCGAAGTTGAGCGCTTCCGAGAGAAGCGAGAGCGCGTCGATCTCGAGCGGCAGCTTATCGATGAGGGCCCATTTATCCTCGGCTTCCATCCTGCTCGCGGCGGCCACCGTGGTGATCAGATGCGTAATCTTGACCTCTTCGGGATCGCGGCCGCAGCCGGCCACCTCCGCCTTGAATCCCGTATAGTCGCGCTTGCCGACCGCAATGTTCGGGTAGACGACGAAGATCAACTCGCCCCACTGCGCCCCGAAGCGCTTGCCGCGACCGCTCTGCCCCGCCTGGATGATGACCGGACGGCCTTGCGAGGAGCGCGGCACGGTGAACGGCCCGCGTGAGCGGAAGAAGCGACCCTTGTGGTCGAGGCGATGAACTTTGCCCGCATGGGCGAAGAGGCCGCGCGTCTTGTCCTGGATGATCGCGCCGTCCTCCCAGCTGTCCCAATGCCCGAACACCACCTCCATGAATTCGTCGGCGCGGTCGTAGCGCAGGTTGTGCTCGATGACCTCGTCGCGGCCCATGTTCTGAGCTTCGCCGTCATTGAGCGAGGTGACCACGTTCCAGGCCGCGCGCCCGTCGGTCATCAGATCGAGCGTGGCGAACAGACGCGCCACATGGAAGGGCTCGTAATAGCTCGTCGAGTAGGTTGCGCCGAGACCGAGCCGCTCGGTCGCCATGCCCATGACCGTTAGCACGGTCACCGCGTCCATTTTCACGCAGCGGATGCCGTGTTGGACGGTATGCGCGTGGTCATGCCCGTAGATGTCCGGCATCGAAAGCCGGTCATCGAAGAAGCCGAGGTGGAATTTGCCTTCTTCGAGCACCCGGCCGATATGCCGATAGTAGTCCGCCGACCAGGAATCCGTACGCGACTGGGGGTGACGCCAGGAGCACGGAAAGTTGGTGCAGTTCTGTGCCTGCAGAAAGGCGACCAAGGTTATCTGGCGCATCGTGGACCCATCAAAACCTCAAGCGCGCCCAAATCGCGGAAGCACATCGTGCCACCTGAAATTCCGAACCGAAAGAGCCGCTTTGATTTTTGTTAGGGCGTCCGAGCGATCTCGATCCCCTTCTCCCGAAACCCCTTGAAAATCGCGTAATGCAGATCGCTGCGCACCGAGAGGCCTTTTTCCACATCGGCGACAACGCACCGCAGTTCGAATTCGAGCCCGATGTTGCCGAAGCCCAGCAGGAATGCTCCCGGAGGCGGCGACTGCACGACTTGCGGATGCGCGGAAGCGATCTCGAGCAAGATAGCGCGTACCTGAACCGGATCGCTGCCGTAAGTCACGGCGACTTTGATCACGATGCGGCCCAAGGTGTTGGTGCGCGTCCAATTTTTGACCACGCCGGTGATGAATTCGGAATTTGGAATGATGACGCTCGCCCGGTCGAAGGTCTCGATCTCGGTTGCGCGCACACGAACGCGTCGCACCCATCCTTCCTCACCTTTGACGACGATCGTGTCCCCGACGCGGATCGGCCGCTCGGTCAGCAGGATGAGACCGGAGACGAAGTTCGACACGACGGACTGTAGGCCGAAGCCGATGCCTACCGAGAGGGCGCCGGCAATCAAGGCAATTTTCTGCAGATCGAAACCGAGCCCGGTAAGCGCAACGCCGATCGCCGTGATCGCGCCGACATAGCCCAAAATCGTGACGATCGACAGCTGAAGACTTGGCTCCAATCTGGTTCGCGGCAGCAACTCCGTCTCAAGCCAGCGCTGGACAATGCGCGTAACGACCAGGAGGACGAGCAGCAGGAAGGCGGCTGTCGCTATTGTTTCAAACGAGAGATGGATCTCGCCGATCTTGAATCCGAACGGAATGTTGCGAACCGTGTCGAACAAGTCGGCGGTGGATACCTCCCATGGGCCGATGATTAGGAGGAACGCGGCCATGATCAGCATCACGCGAATGCCTGCCGAGAGCAGCGCGGCCCCGAACCCGAGCGTGCCGGCGCTGACGCCGAGACTTGCAGCGAGCGTCTGCCCCTTGGGGCTCTGCTCGCTGATCGTTCCGAACAGCGTTTGCGTAATCGCGAGCAGCAGATAGAGAGCCCCGAACGCTGCTGCGGCGACAATCGCGCGCAATGCGACGAATGCGGCAAGGCCCGCATAACCCGCGACAAGCGCAAGCCCGATCAGCAGCGCTAGCAGCAAGCCCAACGGATGGGCCCAGGCCGCGACAACGAGCGCATCGCCTCGCTCGTTCCTGATTTGCCGCAGGCGGACGACGAGATGCGCCAAGAAGCCAGCAGTTACCGCGGCGAACAGCGCATTCGTGGCAACCGTGATGATCAGGGGCGCGAATAAGGTCTTGTGCACCACCTGGGACACGATGAGCACGGCAAGCGCGCGCGCGGACCAGACCAGATGATTGTGGTAACAGAGCGCTGTGGCATCGTCCTCCTGCACCAGGCGCCGTTGCGGCTCCCACGGTGCGAACAGGCCGCGGGCCACACCGTACGCGAAACTTGCCGCCGCGACGCCGGCAAGCAGGCCCTCGGCAATTTGTTCGATGCGACTGGTGAACAAGCCAAGCGACTCGAATGCCAGCAATGCGGCGGCCGTTGCCAACGGCGTGCGGGCGGCGAACCAAACGAATACCCATAAAGCCGCCCAAGCTTTGGCCGAACGGGTCTCCGTCGGATAAGCGAGGAGTCGGGGAAACCACCATCGGCTCAATGCGCCCGCAACCGCAATGACCCCCAGCGTGATCAAAACGGCGGCGCTCCACGACAGGCGGTCACCGCGCTCTGCGATCCAGGCGTGGAACACCGCTCTTTCCGTGCGCAATTCGATCGGGAAAGCCCGCAGCGTGTCCATCCAAAAGAAGGGATCGAGCACGCTCGGCGTGCGGGCGAATAGCTCTTTGGCGTATAGCGAATGACGTTTCTGCGACACGCGCTCGCTTAATTGATCGGCTCTGAGCGAAAGGACCTTGGCCTGCTTCAATTCACCGTCCAGCTCGCCGAATTGCTTCGTCAGCTCCTCGCGCTGGCTGGCGATGTCGGCGCTCTCGGGCGGCGCATCCTTCGCGGGCGCGGGGCCGAGCTGCTTCACGCGCTCCTCCAGCTCGCGAACGCGAGGTTCGAGCTCCTCGATCTGGCCGCGAAGTGTTTCGGTCGCCGTATTGAGGGTTTGTCGAAAACGCACCAACGTTTCCGGCAAGACATCTTCGCTGTCAACGCCGGATTCGATCTCGTCCAGGGAGGACTTGATCGACTCGAGCGAGGGCGGCTCGCTGGTCTCTTCCCCCGCGGCTCGATCGATGACCACCGCCGAGACGAGCAATGCGGCCGCAATGGCCAAACCAAACGCCTGCCGTCCCAGGGCAAGCCAAGTGCGCCTGATCGTCATGAGACCGTCTCCCTCCTTGTGCGGGAATGCCAGCGAGAACGGCGGCCGATTTGGTTGCCTTGCGCGCTCCGCGAAAGCCCAGGAGGCCAAGCCCCCAGCGCCTTGATTCCCTCAAGACCCGCGTCTAAGACCCTGACCGGGCACGGAAAGCATGATCGTCCTGATCGACAATTACGACAGCTTCACGTTCAACCTGTTCCACTATCTGGGCGGACTAGGGGCGGAAGTGCTGGTCTATCGCAACGACAAAATCGCAGCCGATCAGGTCGTGGCGATGGAGCCGGAGGCGATCGTGCTGTCTCCTGGTCCGCGCACCCCGCGCGACGCCGGCATCTGCCTCGAGCTCATCGCCAAGGCGGCGCCCGCGATTCCCCTGCTGGGGGTGTGCCTGGGCCACCAGGCGATCGGGCAAGCCTATGGCGGCGCAGTGGTCCGCGCTCCGGTGCAGGTTCACGGCAAGCTTTCGCAGATTACCCACCGGGGCAGCGACATATTCCGCGGCATCAACGGCCCGTTCAAGGCAACGCGCTACCATTCCCTCGTGGTCGAGCGGGCAAGCTTGCCGCACGAGCTTACGATCACGGCGGAAACCGGTGACCGTCTCATCATGGGATTGGCACATCGCACATTGCCGGTGCACGGCGTTCAGTTTCATCCTGAGAGCATTGCCTCCGAGTACGGCCATCTCATGCTGCGGAACTTTCTCGACATCGCCAGCACCTGGAACACCGCGCGGGGCCGCGAGCCGACCGGCGCTCGGGCGAGCCGCCGTGTTTCGTGAGACGTCAAAGTGACCGACGAACTCAAGGGATTGATCGCCAAGGCTGCGACCGGCGCTACGCTGAGCCGCGAGGAAGCCGCCCATGGTTTTGACACCATGATGTCGGGCGAGGCGACGCCCTCACAAATGGGCGCGCTCCTCATGGCATTGCGCGTGCGCGGCGAAACGGTCGACGAGATCACCGGCGCAGTAACCGCAATGCGCGAAAAGATGCTGCGGGTCGCAGCGCCACCCGACGCGATCGACGTGGTCGGCACTGGCGGCGACGCCTCCGGCTCGTTCAACATCTCGACCTGCGCCGCCTTGATCGTGGCCGGCGCCGGTGTCCCGGTGGCCAAGCACGGCAACCGGGCCCTCTCGTCGCGCTCGGGCGCGGCCGATGTGCTGGCGGCGCTCGGCGTGAATATCGAGTTGACGCCGCAAGGCGTTACCCGCTGCATCAAAGAAGCGGGCATCGGTTTCATGTTCGCGCCCGCGCATCATCCGGCCATGAAAAACGTCGGGCCTACACGGGTCGAGCTCGGCACTCGTACCATCTTCAATCTCCTGGGCCCGCTCTCCAATCCTGCCGGAGTGAAGCGACAAATGGTCGGCGTGTTCTCGCGCCAATGGATCGAACCGCTCGCGCTGGTGCTGAAAAATCTAGGCTCCGACTCGGCCTGGGTCGTGCACGGCTCGGATGGCCTCGACGAGATTACCACGGCGGGGCCGACTTACGTGGCCGCCCTCGAGACGGGCACGGTGCGCACGTTCGAGATCACACCCGAGGAGTTGGGATTGCAGCGAGTCAAGCCCGAGACGCTGCGCGGCGGGAGCGCCAAGGAGAACGCGCAGGCACTCCGCGACGTGCTCAAGGGCAAGTGCGGCGCTTTCCACGACATTTCCATCCTCAATGCAGCCGCGGCGCTGATGGTCGCGGGGCGCGCCAAGGAACTCAAAGAAGCGCTTGCGCTGGCACAGGCGTCAATTGATTCCGGCGAAGCCGCGAACCGGCTCCAACGTCTGGTTACGATCTCGAATGCCTAAGAATCGCACGATGGCTTCTCTCGTACGCGACACCAACTCAAGGTCCGAGTAGGGCAACGATGGCGGACATTCTCACCGAGATCGAGGCCTACAAACGCGAAGAGATTGCGGCGGCCAAGCGCGCCCGCTCCATGGCCGCGATCGAAGCCGATGCCAGATCGGCTCCTGCTGCGCGCGGATTTGCCGCCGCGATCGGGCGCGAACTTGCGGCGGGCAACTATGCCTTGATCGCCGAGATCAAGAAAGCGAGCCCCTCCAAAGGCCTGATCCGGGCGGAGTTCGATCCTGCTGCCTTGGCCCGCGCCTACGAAAGCGGGGGCGCGACGTGCCTCTCGGTGCTCACCGACGCGCCCTCCTTTCAAGGAAAGCCGGAACACCTTGCCGCAGCGCGCGCCGCGACCAAGCTCCCGGTCCTGCGCAAGGATTTCATGTATGACGTTTATCAAGTCGCCCAGGCGCGACTATGGGGCGCCGACTGCATCTTGATCATCTTGGCCGCGGTCGACGAGGACGCCGCGCGCGAGCTTGAGGACGCCGCGCAGGCATTTGGCATGGATGCCCTGTTGGAAGTCCACGACGAAGCCGAGCTCGAACGGGCGCTTCGGATGCGCTCGCCGCTGATTGGGATCAACAATCGAAACCTCAAGACGTTCGACACGACGCTCGAGGTCAGCAAGCGTCTGGCGCCAAGAATCCCTGCCGGCCGTATCGCCATCGGCGAGAGCGGAATTTTCTCCCCTGCCGACCTCGAATACCTCGCGTCAGTGAGCGTCTCGACCTTTCTCGTCGGCGAAAGCCTCATGCGCGAGCGCGACGTCGAAGCCGCGACACGTGCGCTAATTCGCAAGCAGCGCCGCGTGGGCGCCGCGGGGTGAGCGGTGGCGCGCGTGTCTCAACTCACCCATCTCAACCGTGGCGGCGAGGCACGTATGGTCGACGTGTCGGAAAAAGCCGCGACCGAACGCGTGGCCGTCGCTGAAGGCCGTGTGGTGATGATGGCAAAGACGCTGGACGTCGTGCTTGCCGGCAACGCGAAGAAGGGCGACGTGCTCGGGGTTGCGCGCCTCGCCGGCATTCTGGCGGCAAAACGCACGCACGAGTTGATCCCGCTGTGCCATCCCCTCCCCGTCTCGAACATCACCGTCGATATTGCGCCCGAGCCCGAACTGCCCGGCCTTAGCGTGCGCGCACGCGTCAAAGTGACTGGCCGGACCGGAGTGGAGATGGAGGCCTTGACCGCAGTCGCGGTCGCCTGCCTCACCATCTACGATATGGTGAAGGCACTCGAGCGTGGCATGCGCATCGAGGGCATCCGCCTCTTGGAGAAGCGCGGCGGTAAATCGGGACATTATCGAGCTAAGGAGTAGCCTAGTGGCGCTGATGCCGGTCGCAGAGGCGCTCGCCCGTGTGCTCGCGGATGCGAAGCCGCTGGCGGCCGAGCATACGCCACTCGCGCAGGCCCACGGGCGGGTGCTCGCCGCCGATGTCGCAGCGCTGCGCACGCAGCCGCCGGCTAACGTCTCCGCGATGGACGGTTACGCGGTGCGTTCGGGGGATGTCGCCAAAGTGCCGGTCAGGCTCAAAGTCATCGGCGAAGTCGCAGCCGGACATCCGTTTCACGGTACGCTCGGTGCTGGAGAAGCCGCGCGCATCTTCACCGGCGGTGTCCTGCCACCTGGCGCCGACACCATCGTGATCCAGGAAAACACCTCGCGCGAGGGCGACGCCGTCATCGTCACCAGGCCCGCCGGCAAAGGCAAGCACGTCCGGGTCGAGGGCCTCGATTTCAAACGCGGTGCAGTGCTGCTCGCCAAGGGCGATCGCCTCACCGACCGCGATCTTGCGCTCGCGGCCGCGATGAACCATCCCACCGTGCTGGTGCATCGCTGTCCCAAGATCGCGCTGCTGGCAACCGGTGACGAATTGGTGATGCCCGGCGCCACGCCTGGTTTCGGCCAAATCGTCTATTCAAACGGCTATGCCACCATGGCGGCCACGCGCCGGGAAGGGTGCGAGGTCGTCGATCTCGGCATCGTGCCGGATCGCCTCGCCGAGACCGCCGCTGCGGTGCGTCGCGCACACGATCTTGGCGCCGATATTCTCGTCACGTCGGGCGGCGCTTCGGTCGGCGATTACGACCTCGTTCGCGAGGCACTGGCGAGCGAAGGGCTCGCGCTGTCGTTCTGGAAGGTGGCGCTGCGTCCGGGACGGCCCATGATGCATGGTCGGCTCGGCCGCATGCACGTCTTGGGACTGCCGGGAAATCCAGTCTCCGCTTATGTCTGTACGGTTCTGTTCCTGCTTCCGCTCATTCGGCGGCTCGCGGGGCGCAGCGATGTCGCCCCCTCGCCCGAGACCGCACGACTGGGCTGCGATCTGCCGGCAAACGACGAGCGCGCCGACTATCTGCGCGCCACGCTGGCGACCGGTCCCGACGGCGTTCCGGTTGCGAGGCCGGCGTCGGTGCAGGATAGCTCCATGCTCATGCCGCTGGCGCGCGCCGACTGTCTTCTCCTACGCCCACCGTTCGCCCCAGCCGCCAAGGCGGGCGAGAGCTGCTCCATCATCCGCCTGGTGCCGTAGCGCCACGGCGGCGGGAAGGCGAGCGATGATCGAAGACGAGGGCGCGCAACAGGTCGTTGCGTTCTACGATGCGATCCTCAAATCCCGAGGCATACAGCTTACCCCCGACAGCGTGATTCTTGATTACGGATGCGGATCCGGCCGTCACACCTACGAGTACCTCGACGCCGGATATTGCAATGCGTTCGGCTATGACGTGCAAAATTATGTGGCACTCCGGACACCGACAGACCGCGAACGCTTCCGCTTCGACCCACTTCCCGGCAGCGCCGGCGGCTACCCGAGGATGAGCGAGGTTCCCTGGCCTGCCGATACGTTCGACTTCATCTTCGCCACATCGGTGTTCGAGCACGTGGCGGAGCAGGATTTGGCGTATGCAGAAATCCACCGCGTGCTCAAACCCGGCGGCGCTTTTCTCAATATTTTCCCCTCAAAATGGCGCCCTATCGAAGCGCATATCAATATTCCTTTCGGCGGCGTCTTTACGTGGCGGCCCTATCTCAAGCTTTGCGCAGTCCTGGGGATCCGCGGCCTTAACCAGGAGATGTGCACGGCAGATGAGGTCGTCGAGCTCAATCGCGTGTTCGCGACCTACGGCGTCAACTATTTGTCCGGGCAGCAGATCGCAGCGCTGCTGCGCCGGATTTTCGGCGCGTTCGAGTACGTCGAGGACGCCTACATCCGTCACAGCCCGGGCCGGTCAAGACACTTGGCCGTGCCGCTGACGTTCGTCCCGATGCTGCGCCAAGCGTTCCGGTTCGCGCACACAAGGGCGATTCTGGCACGAAAGCGCAAGTAGCCGCTGCGGGGTGCGGAACAGAGCGGACCGAGTCGTCCAGAGGCCGACTTCCGCTTGCACGCGCAGTGCCCGATCAGGTCGGCCATTGCGGGCGAGGTTCCCGCAATTTCCGCGCCGCCGTTCACCTCAAATTACCGCTGACCGGCGGAATTTCTGTGACTTAGACTTACAAACCTGATGACGTCCGCTCATTGGATCGGATTGGATTTCGGCCGAAGTTACTAACCATCACTGCCGATTATTCGAGGCAATTTCCCACGGGTTTCAGGCAGCCGAGCGCGCCAGGCGTCGCCACCAGGGCCGCGCCCGGTAGGCGTCGAACTCGGCACGCACCCTGTCTGCTACCGCCGTCTGCTCGGTCATCCGCATCGAGAGCTCGACCAACTCGGCAACCAGATGATCAACACGTTTGCTCGTCATCTCGGCTTCCTGACGGTGGTGTTCGCCGAGCGCCTCGGCCTTGGCGACAGCTTCTTTCAGCGTCGCGATGTGAGCTTCGAGGGCCTCAAACGTACGCCGTTCGTCCGGGTGTTCGTTCGGGTTTACGTTCGGGCGTCTACGAGGCGTGTGGGCGGCTTTCTCGGTTTCGAGGTCGACAAGGATGCGAGCCTTGCCATCATTACCCCGCTGCCGTGGCCAACGCCCACGGATGGCCTTCTGGCGCGCGGCGTCCGCCGAGATATCGAGAGCCTGGGCAAGCTCGCGGTACGTCAACCAACTTTCAGCCACCGGCAACCTCCGTACAGGTGTTCGTTTGCCTGTACGACCGAGCAATTAACGAATGGTTACTTGTTTTTTTAGGCGACGTTTTCCCATTGTAGCGCATTGAATGTTTTGCATGCTCCTCGCTCGCTTTGCCCCCAAGAATCCGATATCCATCCGGACCTACAAAACAGGACCTATAGGTGATGCCCAATCAGGTCATCGAGCGAAAGGCAAACGGACAATTCGCTAAGGGGTCGTCTGGAAACCTCGGCGGGAATGCCCAGCGCTCGCGTCATGCCCTCAACGCAGACACCATCCGGGAAATGCACGCCGCCTTTCGCCGGGGCGGCCGCAAGGCGATAGAGACGGTGATGCGGAACCAGCCCGGGGTCTTTCTTAAGCTGTTGGTTTTATTGGTTCCGAGGGAAATGAAGATGGAGCACGGCGGGGGTGTCAAGGCGATGACCGATGAGCAGCTAGAGCGCGGCATTGAGCTTATCAACGAGATGCTTGCGCAGCGCGAGGCCGGAGCGAATGCCAAGGTGATAGAGGCGGAAGCGGAAGTCGTCCCGAGCTTGCCGGCGCCCGGAAGCGGCGGCACCAAGATGCCCTAAGGTCAGCCTCTCCAAAAGTCCTCGAAACGGTCGGGCGCCATTTGGGTGCACCTGACCGTGTGCTGGATGTTCTTGTGCCCGAGGTAGTGCTGCAGGGCGCGCGTGTCGTGGCCATCGTTGGCGAGCTTGAACCCACAGGCATGGCGCAGCATGTGTGGATGCACCGGGAATGGCATCTTGGCGGCCTCACCGACGCGCTGGATGAGGCGGTGGAAGCCAATAGGACTGATTGTGGCCCGCCTCGCTCGGAAACGAACTCGTAAGCCTCTCTAGGGTACTCGCGGCGCAGCTTACGGAGAGCCCGCATCTCGTCACCGCGGATGGGATGCACGCTGGGAATGCCGTTCTTGACGCGGTGAACGCGTGCAGGCGGCCCTCGGATAGCTCGCGAAGCAGCTCTTTGATGATGCGCCGTTGTTGGCGGACGCCGGTTTTCCGTTATGCCTTTTAGCTCATAAGCCAGCGCCTATGTCTCTAGCCACTCGCATACCAACTACCTCCCATCGCTCTGCACCCCAGGTATCCTGTATGCTGAGCGAAGAAATTTCGGCTCGGAGTTCCAGGCGCCACCACGCATTACTCGGAGACTACAATCCCCTGTTATTCTTGCAGAGCCATTTTTCGGTGCGCCTTCGTATGACGCGTTCATGCAGTCTTCGACCCACTCGTAAACATTTCCATGGACCTGATAGAGTCCCGAGGGATTTGGCGCAAATTCGTCAACAGGCACTGTCTGTTTCCGATATTGGCCCGTGCCTTCACCCGCATACGTTTGAGTGCCATTGTAATTTGCTCTGTTTGTTGAAATTGAATTCCCCCACCAAAACGTCGTTGTAGTGCCGGCCCTCGTCACGTATTCGCGCTCAGCTTCGCTGAGAAGCCGATAAATTTTGCCAGTGACCTTGTTGAGCCATGCAACGTAAGACTGAGCCTCGTACCACATGATGTTTATTACTGGCCGGCGGTCTCGTCCCCATCCTTGGTCATTCGGCCCGTAAGTGTAGCAGCCACCAGCTGCTGCACATGCATCCCATTCTTCAAACGTCACCGCAAATCTACCCACTGCAAACAGGGTGGCAAACGTCACCGTGTACCGAGGCCCCTCAACGCTCCTTCGTCCCGCTTCATTTGACGGCGAACCCATCACAAAAGAACCTGATGGGACCACGACCATCGAAGGACACTTTTCGCATTCTTTGAAGGTATTGCCGGTTCGCAGTGCGCGTTCTTCGCTAGTTGAAAGGGGCCGGCCGTCGTTTGCTCGCTGTCCCCAGGCAGTAGTAGTCAAAGCGATACACAGATATCCGCAAATCGCGTATTTCACCTTTGCCTCCCAAACTCCGCCCTCTACCCTGTGATCCCCGAGAGCGCTTATCAAAAATCCTCTTGATCCACACCGCGTGAAGCGCGGCAAAGAGATCATTCGAGCGGCTTACACGCTAATCATAACAAAGCCCCGATAGCCCACCGAGCGGCTCGGCCAGCGATTCGTCATCGAGAACCGGCCGGGCGCCGCTGGCAATGTTGGCGCGCGTTTCTTGGAAGCCGATTTCATACGGATAAACCTTGCCTGTGAGGCAGGGACTGTTGAGCTTATGTGCTGCGCTCCTATACTCAATGACCTTTAATACTTATGCAGCGGCCTTCGTGGGTGTGGCAATGATGTTTGTGGGCAATCTATTCTTCGTTTCCGAGCGTTAATCGAACCCCCCGGTAGGTGGAAACCCTGGCGGCTCGCCAGAAGCCACGCGTCGGTTAGTCAATAAGGCGTTCCTCGAAGCGTTGGCCGCAGACTTCCGCAAGGGCGGCCCGGAAGCCATTGCGAAGGTGCGGAAATATCAGCCCGCTGCCTACATGAAGATATGCGCCTTGTCGGGAGATGAAGTTGGAGCATTCCGGCGGCGTCAAGGCGGCATCGAGTTGATTAAGGAGTTGATTGCAGAGCGAGATGCGGCTGCGAATGCCAAGGACCTATGGGGCTCATTGGCCCGCCCCGCTCGGAAACGAAGACGTAGGCACGGCGGAGCAAATGCCGGAACAGAGCAATGGACGTAAATCGTCATAGCATCGTAACATATCGTGCATAGGGTGGGTGAGAGATCGCAGCGCAGTCGCGCTCGCTTGCACCGCATCACACATAACTTAGATGTGGAAAGGTACTCGCTCCTTAGATTCTTTCAGCGACAGGCGGCACGTGACGCGTGCTCACCTTGTCGTGCTATTTCTCGCGAGTCTTGCAATGCTGACGCTGCTGTTTTTCGCGCTCGAAATGCTGCTGAGATTTGGAGTGCCCTGACTGTCTATATAATGCTTGTTTCTTGCACAGTCTGAGATAGCGCAGTCAGCAATATCAATAGGTTAGGCTAAGCCTCGCGATAGCCTCTAAACATCGTAAACTTGACAGTTTCTTCGAGGTTAGGCTTTTCCTCGATATTTCTCAGACTTTGCCCGACTGCGGGGCTTTCTGTCTTTTTTCTTTGCAAACTGGCTCCAGGGGCACGCGACCCCCGCCTATTGGCTTGGGGGGTGGCGGGGTCTGAGTCCCACGGTTTACGCGCCTCAAGAAGACCATCAGCAAATGCGGGACGACCTTAATCCTGTGCTTGATGTTGCGCTACAGGAGATAGAGAAGCTACTGCGCCCATACCTCATCTACCATAGCGCAGTTGACGTTGGTGGCCGCGGCGGGCGTGCTGAGCGCCAGCAAGGCGGCGGCGAGCAGATATTTCATGGTCAGCCCAGTCGTGGAGGTCGCTTCGCCGCCAGCCCCGATGAGTTGATACTCGGTTTGACCAAACGAAACATCATGGGTTTGGCCGCTGTCTTCCCGCTACCGAGTGCGCGAATACCTCACTGAGAAGGAGGTTGATCGCTTGATCGGCGGCGCCCGCGAGGGGTGCAACAATGACGAGTGGTCCCCAGCTCAGCAACAGTTTGTTACGGCGCGCTTGACCCCCCGTAGGGGGACTTTCCATTTTGAGAATTTAATCATTTCCTGATGGTGTAGTGTCGGCTTGTATCGGGATTTAGAAACGCCAACCGAGTAAGTTATCAAAATGTGTTCTTAAGCGAGCGAGGAGCGCCGATGACCGCAGTCGGCTTCCGCCGGATGATTACGAGGCTTGGGAAGGCCGCCAAGATGCCATTCAGCGCGCATCCGCACATGCTCTGCCATGCCCGCGGGTTCAGACTTGCCAATGACGGCCCACGACACGCGGGCGCTACAGCATTGCCTCGGGCACAAGAACATCCAGCACACGGTTCGCTACACCGAGCTTTCGCCTGGCTCCTGATGCGCACTCCCCATCACATCAATGGTGTCGGCCCCGGCCTGGCAAATAACCCGCGCCATGTCTTTGGCCCGAGTATTTTCTAAAACAATGCCTGACACGTTGTCCGATTCGTTTCAACGAGCTGTTGCATTGTATCAGGCGGGGGAATTTGCCGAAGCGGCAGCCCTTTGTAGCGCAATTGTTCGCGCTCATCCCGACCAGATTGATGCGTTTCATTTGCTGGCGGTAGTTCAGTCGCAGCTTGGCCGCTTCGAGGAATCGTTAACAGCTTATGACAAGGTGCTGGCGATCAAGCCGGACTATGCTGAGGCGCTTTCCAACCGCGGCAACACCCTGCATGCGTTAGAGCGGTTGGAGGAGGCGCTAGCGAGCTACGACAAGGCGCTCGTGATCCGGCCTAACTATGCCAATGCCCTGAACAACCGCGGTGTCACCCTACAGAGGTTGAAGCGCTTCAAGGAGGCGTTGGCGAGCTACGACAGGGTGCTGGCGATTAAGCCAGACCATGCTGAGGCGCTGAGCAATCGCGGCATGAGCCTGGAATCCTTGAACCGCTTTGAGGAGGCGCTGGCGAGCTACGACATGGCGCTGGCGATCAAACCAAATTATGCCGAGGCTCTGTACCACCGCGGCGATGCTCTGTACGCGATGAATCACTGGCAAGAGGCTGTGAATAGTTATCGCGGAGCACTGGCGATCAGAGCGGATTATGCCGAGGCCAGGTTCGCCCTTTGCATAGCGGAACTGCCCATGCTGTACATGGACGAGCCCGAGATCGCCACGCGGCGCGCGGCGTATGAACGGGCTCTTACGGCATTTTGCGACGAGCTCGATGGCATGACTGCGCGCATCGAACTGGCTAAAGCCGTAGGATCACACCAGCCATTTTACCTACCCTATCAAGGCTGCAACGATCGGGATCTCCAAGCTCGTTACGGCACTCTCGTATGCCGGATCATGGCCGACCGATATCCGAAAGCGGCCTTATCCTCGCCGCCGGGACCGGATGATCCGGTCAAGGTGGGTATCGTCACCGGGTTCTTCTCGGGCCATTCGGTCTGGAAAATGCACAAAGGCTGGGTTAGCCAGCTCAGCCGCCTCCAATTTCGGCTGTTTGGTTATCACACCAGAACCGTGCAGGACGGCGAAACCCGAATGGCGGCGGCTGCTTGCGATCGGTTCGTGCAAGGCCCACTGTCGACCGATCGCTGGCGGGAGACTATCTTGTCTGATGCGCCGCACGTCCTGCTCTACCCCGACATCGGCATGGACCCGACCTCCGCGGCTCTGGCCGCGCAACGTCTAGCGCCAGTTCAGTGCATGTCGTGGGGCCATCCCGAGACCAGCGGTTTTCCCACCATCGATTATTTCCTCAGCAGCGATCTGATGGAGCCGGGCAATGGCCAGGACCACTATACGGAACGGCTGGTTCGGCTACCCAATTTGTCGGTCTACTACGACCCGCTGATCACGCAGCCGGTTTCGCTCAGACGACCAGACTTAGGGCTGCGCTTAACGTCCACGGTTTTCTGGTGTGGCCAATCACTGTTTAAATACCTGCCTCAGTACGATCAGGTGTTTGCGCGCATTGCGCAAGAGGTCGGCGATTGTCAATTTGCATTCATCGAGCATCAAAATAGCACGCAGGTCACTGCACTCTTCAAGCAGCGGCTTGAGGGGGCCTTCGACGCGGTCGGGTTGAGAGCCAAGGACTATTGCGTTGTCCTGCCCCGGCTCGACGCCGACAATTTCGTCGCAGCCATCGGACTCTGCGATATTCTTCTAGATAGCATCGGCTGGTCGGGCTTTACTTCGACGCTTGAAGGTTTGGCGCACGGCGCACCTATCGTGACGATGACCGGGAGATTCATGCGAGGCCGCCATACGATGGCGATCCTACAAATGATGAATGTTACCGAAACTATAACCGAGACGATTGACGATTATGTTTCCGTCGCTGTTCGGTTGGCGCGGGATGTTCCATGGCGAATGACGGTCAAGGGACGGATGTTCGCGAACAAGGATCGAATCTATCGTGACAGAACCGCCATCTTCGCGTTGCAAGATTTCTTAAACCGCGTCGCGCGCCAGGGACGTGAGGGGTAGCATTCAAGCGCTTCATGCAAGCCGAAGGGGAATATCGGCGGACCCGTGCGAAACGTCGTCGCCGATCCTATCGTTCCGGTTCTACTGGCCATTACCCTCCCGCCAAACTTCCGCAGCTTGCCTGCATTCGGGTTGGGCTTACAGAGCTCGGCCCAGAAACATGTTGCGAACCCCAAACCAAAACGCTCACACCAGCGCATCTCAAAGGAGCGAGCAATGAGCCCGTGCGGGGCGCAGCAATGACGAGTGGTCCCCAGCTCACCAACAGTTTGTTACGGCACGCTTGACCCCCGGGTAGGGGGGACTTTCCATTTTGAGAATTTAATCATGCCCCCTCTGACAAAAACCTGTCGAAAAATGGCTCTGCCCGATAAAGGGGTAGCCTTTGTGTGAAAGACGTTTTTGCAAAAAAATTTTTGATGCCGGGAGAGATTTCCGGCGCGCTCGCATCGGTTCTTCGGAAACACTCTAGTGAAGGCCCGACACCTGATGCGGTTGAGCGTTGTATCAGGCACTGTGCGGGGTCTCGCCCTCCAAGGGGGACAGGGACTTGCCGCCCCGATTCAGAACGACCGCGCGAGTTAAGGCGAAGTCGCAGAGCAATTCTAGTTGCTGAAAGAACTTGATTATTTTTTGGGAAACCGGACGTAGGGCTGACTGACGATTGTGAATTGGATATCTTGCAGTTCGTCTCTGGCTGGGAGCGGATCGGATGCAATTCGATCAACGAAACCGTCGCGAGTATCACGGCGCGGGTGTAGCAGTCTTGGCAGCACCCCCTGGGGGGCCCGACCGCTTTATCGTCTCCTGCGATTCTTGGTACGATTTTTGGGACCAAACGAAAAGGCTCGCGAGCAAGGCTGAAAAAGGCGCCGTCTTCGAGCGACTAACTCAACTCTATCTTCAAACCGCCCCGATATATCGAACCGAGCTTCAAAACGTCTGGCTATTGCGCGAAGTTCCCCCCGACGTTCGCAAACGGATAAATCTTCCATTCCGCGACGAAGGCGCTGACCTGATAGCCCGTACACGGCACGGAGAATATTGGGCGATCCAAGCAAAATTTCGCGGTCACAATGAGCCCCTCAATCGCCAACGATTAGGTACCTTTTTAAGCTTAAGCTTCAATACCTGCAACAACATCGCCTTGGCCGTTGTTGCGCATACTTCAATCAAGCCCATCAGCAAGCGCCACTTGATGCGCAACACGGTTGAGATTGGTCTCGACCGCTGGCGGTCCCTCGATAACGAAGATCAGAAAGACTGGAAGCTAATCGTTGCAAGGATCAAAGGTCGAGATGCGCGACGAGAGGCGAGAAGTCCGAAACCGCAACAGCGTGCAGCAATTAACGCCGCAAAAAACCATTTTATTCGCGACGGGGCCGCACGCGGTCGCTTGCTGATGCCTTGCGGTACCGGCAAGAGCCTTACTGCGTATTGGATCGCTGAGGCGCTGGAAGCAAAGACCATTCTCGTTGCGGTGCCCAGCCTTGCGTTGATCCGTCAGAGCCTCGCCGATTGGACGCGCGAATTTCTTGCGCATGATGTTAAGCCGGATTGGCTGTGTGTTTGCAGTGATGACACCGTAGCCGATCTTGAACGCGACGACTTTGTTGGAGAAGTCTATGAACTCGGGCTGCCGACGCACACCGATCCGAATGATATTGCCGTATTGCTTCGCGCACGGTCGCATGGACCGAAGATTGTATTCACGACCTATCAGAGCAGCGATAAGCTCGCGGCAGCGGCACGAAAAGCTCGAATAAAGTTTGATCTCGCTATTTTGGATGAAGCGCACAAGACTGTCGGAATACCGTCCAAGCCGTTCGCTACTTTGCTCAGTGATAAGAAGATCAAAATCCGACGTCGCCTTTTCATGACTGCGACTGAACGGGTGCACCGTGGCAAGCGTGACGATATCCTCTCTATGGACGACAGCGAGAAGGATTACGGAGCGCGGTTTTTTCAATTGTCGTTTAAGGAGGCAATCAACCAACCCAAACCCATCATTAGCGATTATAAAATCCTGACCATGACTGTCAGTGACAGTCGCGTACGAGAATTTATTGATGAAAACCGCATTCTCAATTTCAACTCACGCGATTTGGATGAGGTTGAGGCTCAATCTGTTGCGGCCGGAATTGCTCTTAAAAGGATTTACAAAAATCACAGGATCAAGCACGCAATCTCATTCCATCGGAGCATCCGCAGAGCAGATCGCTTTCGGGCACAGCAAGACGTGCTTAACCGGCTGCACGATATAGGCCCGAAAACTACAAACCTTCACATTTCAAGCCAGAAAACAGCAGGGGACTTCACGCGACCGTGCGTTCCCTCTGCTGTGCGACGACCGCCCCCCACCCCGTGGATTCCTCAAGCAGGAATTGAAGGACGCGGGCGATGTGGTCAAGCCCGGCGCGGAAAAACTCCGTATGATCCCACGGCACAACAT
The DNA here is from genome assembly GCA_035263865.1 of Xanthobacteraceae bacterium. GTDB lineage: Bacteria > Pseudomonadota > Alphaproteobacteria > Rhizobiales > Xanthobacteraceae > VAZQ01. Next base: position 939 of record DATFQX010000200.1, on the reverse strand, counting down.
GGACCATGCGCGGTCCAGGAAGCAACCAATGCCACGGGCTCGCCGAATCGAAGAATTGGGCGGCTCGTGGAGCGGTCACAATCACTTGTGTGGGACCAGAGAATGGCTGCGGCACATGCAGGCTCAGCGCTATGAGCGAGCTCGCTCCAGCCAAGGTAGCAGCATGCAGCTGCTGCGGAACGCGGGGGTCGAAGGGAATGTCGTTGTAGGAACTCGGAGGACGATTGGACAACTGCTCGCGCACTGACCAGTATAAGGCGTCCGCAATCAACGGATTGCGAACATCTACTGCACGGTTTCTCTCGTTGAGGCCCGGGGGCACACGGGGTGGGTCAGCCAGAATCACTGGGCCGACTTGTCGCCCTTCCTCTTGAAGCGCGCGCACGACTTCAATGGCAGCCAGGCTGCCCGCGCAAAAACCGCCAATGTGAACGGGCCCCGTGGGACAAGCACCACGAATCTGCTCGACATAGGCGCGGACCATGTCCGGCATGTTATCGATCACTGGCTCTCGGCCATCCGTTCCGTTCGCGTGGATGGCGTAGAGGGGACGGTCGGGCCCGAGCGCATTTGCGAAGGGCGTGGCTGAGCCCACGTCTCCGATCATGCCGTGCACCAGGAACAGCGGCGGCTTGGTTCCAGACGTTTTAATGGGCACCAGCATTGGATTATGTCAGACGCTTTGACACCAGCCCATCGATCTTGCGAGCCAATTGCTCGATGGTCGGCGCGTCCACGAGCGCGGTTGTCAGCATGGAAATCGCAAATGTCTCTTCAATCTCGACAAAGATGGTAGCCGCCAGCAAGGAATCCATGCCGAGATCCTCGTAGCGGTCCGTGACCCCCACCCGGTCGACACCGAGCTTGTCGCGCCAGATATCCGCAAGCTTCTGCTCCGTCGCCGTGCGAGGGGCGACGTAGGGCCCCAACCTCCGCCGG
>DATFQX010000199.1:0-2199 GCA_035263865.1 Xanthobacteraceae bacterium | reverse complement strand
CCGCGTGGCCGGTCGCGGCACGCGCGCATCAGGAATTTAATCCTCGATTTTCGGCTGATGAAGCCGACGAACACGCTTGCCTACCAAAAACATCGTGTTTTCACCAATAACGAAAACGCATCCATATGAAAGTCGCCCTCGAGACTATGTCCAAATAGAGCGAGCCAGCGGTCCTGAGCGATATAGGCAAGCTTCTCGCGCTCCTGTGGGCACTCGTATTTGAGGCTCAGCACATTTTGAAAGTGATGAACCACCTCATGGACGAGCACGGATAGCTCGGCCGGTGTGCCGCCGGTCCAGCCCTCGGGCAGATAGATGGTTCGCGCGGCGTCGTAGTAGATGGCGATCGTGTCCTGTTGAGCGGACGAGGCTCGATCATTCGGTGCTACTTGTGCTCCGGGATCGGACAGCAAGCCGGTAAAGCGTAAAGATGCGATCTTGGCCGGAGATGCGAACCCGATAGTGGGATGCTCGTGTATGGCTGGAAGGTCGAGCTGCCTCGAAACCCAGGTTTCCATTGCGGTAAGGCTTTGATCGTCGATTTGCTGGACCGGAAGAAATTCTAGGTGCGCCTGATTGTGTATGTCCCAAACAGATGTTGCAGGCGTCGTCATTGCCGCTTTCGAGACGGAAATTTCCGTCGCAGACTGGTTAGTAGCAAAGTTCAGCCCAATCCCTATTCCCACCGCGGCGACCCCCGCGATAAGGCATATGACTGCGTGTCGCATTGAAGCCTCCCTGCCCCGTGCAAATCAAATCACCGGAACTTTAGAGGGGGGAATCGAGAGAGGGGGTGTGAACTAGGTCACACTTCGCTGCTCAAAAAAAATACACCTGCACAGGGTCCCAAGGCGCTTCGCTTTGGGTCCGGCAACGCCACCCAGCAGGTCCGCTTGTTATCGGACTGCGATGGTTTGGGGCATGTTCTCGTAGTGGGCCCGCTCAAGCAAAATATCGCCGCCAAACAGGCGTAAAGCTCGCAGCGTTCCTGATACTCGCTGACTGATCCCTACCAATCCGATATCCTGCAACGGCCCTGGCTGGCGGGGACCGAATGCTCTTCGATCAATTAAACCGGCGCGCCTTCATCACGCTTCTCGGCGGCACCGCGGCTTGGCCGCTCGCGGCGCGCGCGCAGCAGGCTGCGAAACTCCCGCGCATCGGCTACTTGGTGACCGGCTCGCTTGAAACGCCCGAAGGGCGCGCGATTGTCGACGCTTTTCGGCAAGGGCTGAGCGAACGCGGCTATGTGGAGAGGACAGAGCATCGTCATCGAATACCGATCTGCATCGTCGATCTTGCCACGAGCCACCGCCTACCCTCTCGATTGCCCAAGCCAGGGAGTTTGCCGAACTCGGCGGTCTCATGGCCTACGGAGCGAGTATCGCCGACTTGTCCCGCCGCAGCGCCACCTACGTGGATAAGATCCTCAAAGGTGCCAACCCGGCCGACTTACCGGTCGAGCAGCCCACGAAATTCGAGCTCGTCATCAATCTCAAGACGGCGAAGGCGCTCGGCCTGACGATTTCGGACCCGTTTCTGCTGCTCGCCGACGAGGTGATCGAATAGGCATGAGTTTTGCTGCGCTGCGTTCGGTCGCTAATGGCACAAAGCGGACTTCTCGAGGTGAGCTCACGATGTCCGCTTTAGGAGCGAAGCTGACATAACCTAAGTGATCGGCACATCGGCCGCACGCGGCAAAATATTATTGCGCAAATTCTCGCTCGGGAGGGCAGTGCCGTGGTTCCATCCTGTCTGTTCGCCGGCATCGGTGGTTATTACGCCAGCAAACAAAGCGGTCTCGCCGGCGTGTTTCGCCGCGACGCAGACGGTAGCGACTGGAAACACGCGCTGAGCGAGGTCGAAGCACTTACCGTCTTCGTACACCCGCGCGATCCCAATCTCGTCTTTGCGGGCACGGCCGATGGCGTCTATCGAAGCACCGATCGCGGCCAAAATTTCCGCCGCGCCGATTTTCCCGACCGCGGCGTGCAAATCTGGTCATTCCTGCAGGATGACGCCGACCCGAAGTGGATGCTGGCCGGCGCCTCGCCGGTGTCGATCTATCGCAGCGAGGATGGCGGCGCGAGCTGGAAGCGCATGCCCGATCCGCAATTGCCGGTCCACGCCAAGATGCCGTTTTCCTGCCGCGTGATGCGGTTCGCGCGGCACCCTCGCCGTCGCGGCGAGATTTTTGCC
>DATFQX010000198.1:0-3468 GCA_035263865.1 Xanthobacteraceae bacterium | reverse complement strand
TGAGTTGTTCGAGCATCCGGCTAGTCACCGCCCAAGCGGGTGGGCTCCCTAATTCGCGGTAATGCCCGTGAGTGCTCACCAGGCAGGCGCGAGGGTACGGTCAGTATGGTTGATGAGTGGTTAAACCAAGCCGAGCGGAGGGATCCTCGCGCTGCTGGTGCCTCGCGAGCACAAGGTCGAGCACAGGAACCCGCTCAAAGATCATTCGTCCCCATTGCGCAAGCATTTCCTGGATCAGTTCGACGGAGCGCTCAATCTGCTCGTCCGTCAGCTCAGTCATAAAGGGCGAATTGGGCGCATTAAGCGCATCGGGATCGCAATGCAGATGGAGACGTTAGGGCGGGCGTGTGCGGCATGAGGCGGCGGCACGAGCCGCGAGGCTGGCGTGCGCGGATGCCCCCCGGTAGGGGGGGCCTTTTCGGATTCAAATTTTCGTCCAGCCCTCATCCCCGGAATTTGGTGTGAACTATTTCTGGTCAGGGAGGTTGCTGGCGCGGAAATGGGGTGGCCCGTTTTTGGGCTACCTCCTTCGGAAAAATTTATCGGCGAGAGAACGCCCTCAAGATGTGCTCTACACGGCAGAAGCCATTGCGCGGCGCCGCGAGATTTCCGGGTGGATGCGCGCCATGAGAGCGCTCGCCAGGAACCACTGATTGCGAGGATCGCTTTGCTCATCACTGCATTATGGCTCGATGGCATTTAAGCCTGAAAACTGAGAGCGGAAAGCGGCGCAATCTCGTCTTCGGTCGGCCGCAGCGGCGCCGAAGGTAATGCTCGAAGCGGGCCTCCTAAGCTATTTATTTCAGGCGCAAATATCGCGGCGCCAGTAACGCCTTCGAACCCCATTCATCAGACACTTTGAGCCCCATTTGAACCAGTTTGGCCGCCGTTCCGACTAATGAACAATTGCGGTTGGACCCACAATCGCGGTGGCGGCGCAATCACAATCCTCGATGGCATACGTCAAGCAGGTATGTATGCGCGCGACATTAATGTCGCTGCTCGGCGCAGAAAAAATTGAACGAGGTGGCCATGCCGGCAATCAATAAACAGCCTGAGCGGTATGAGATCGAGGAGCTATTACCGTGGCATGCGACGGGGACGCTAAGTCGCCGCGACGCCGATCGCGTCGAGCAGGTGCTCGCGGGCGACCGTGAACTCGCTCGGCGTTATGAGTTCGTTTGCCAGGAGTTTGTGGGGACGGTCCTCCTAAACGAGACGCTCGGTGCACCGTCAGCGCGCGCCATGGAGAAGCTGTTCGCAGCGATCAACGCTGAGGAGGCGCGTGCGCCGCGGCGTCGGGGGGCAACCGCTTAGTCATCGCCCTCACGTCGCGTGTCAACTGCCGCCACCTGTGGTTTTTCAATCGGCGGCTCAGGCTCCTCCGACGGCAATGTCGACACCGTGAGCATCGGGTCCGGCTCGGCCACTTGAGCCAGGACGTCGCGTTGCCGGCCGGCGAGACGCGTGTGCTTAAGTATTTCCAGGAGCGGATGCCCTATGGGCTATTCGTGCCGGACGTTCAGTGAGGAACTTCTGGGGCGCCCAACACGTCGTCGGTTCGGGCGAGCAAGGCCGCCGCGTGGGCCCGTAAACAGCTTGCACTCCGTGCGACGGCGCAGCGGCGCTCACCATATCGGCTGCAAGCCCATGGCCATAGCCGCAGCGCAGAACTCGGCAAAAACCCCCATCATTTGAAACATCGCCCTGCCTGTTCCATCTCCCCTGGCAGGACGCCCCATACGCTACCTTGTTATCGTTCCGGGGGATGAGACAAGTTCGCTGGCAAAGCGTGCGAGCGACCGATAGCTGAAGACTGCGAAAAGCCAATGCGCCTTCACCGCGCCCTGCCAACATCAACGTTGTCGCGAACCGAAGGAGAGTATCGATGGCTGCGAGCATCAACCGCCAAATCTTGCTGAAGAGCCGACCTGAAGGCGCCCCCAGCCTCGGCAATTTTGAGTTGATCGAACGACCCACGCCGGAGCCCGGCGATGGCGAGGTGCTCATGCGCATCGTCTATCTCTCGCTTGATCCATACATGCGTGGTCGCATGAGCGCCCTGAAATCGTATGCGACGCCGGCTGCCATCGGGCAGCCGATGGTCGGCGGCACGGTCGGGGAGATTGTCAAGTCGCGTCATCCAACATACTCGGTGGGCGACATCGTGCTCGGCTATGGCGGCTGGCAGGAATACGCGCTTTCGAGTGGCGCAGGATTGCGCAAGCTCGATCCGACGGCGGCGCCTGTCTCGACGGCGCTTGGTGTCCTCGGTATGCCCGGGATGACCGCCTATGTCGGTCTTCTCGAAATCGGTCAACCGAAAGCCGGGGAGACTGTCGTTGTTGGGGCGGCCTCAGGCGCGGTCGGGTCGGTAGTCGGGCAAATCGCCAAGATCAAAGGATGCCACGCGATCGGCATTGCTGGCGGCGCTGAGAAGTGCCGCTTCGTCGCCAACGAGCTGGGCTTCGATGCTTGTGTCGATCATCGCGCGCCCGATTTCGCAAAGCAGCTCGAAGCCGCTTGTCCCAAGGGGGTTGACGTCTACTTCGAGAACGTCGGCGGCGCTGTACAACAAACGGTGTGGCCACTGCTCAACGATTTTGCGCGCATTCCTGTATGCGGACTCATCGCGCAGTACAACGCGACCACCCCGATGCCCGGGCCAGACATGTTTTCGGTGTTGCGCAAACGCTTACTCCTGCGCGGCTTCATCGTCTCGGATTTTGCCGCGAAACAAGCCGATTTTTTGCGCGATGTCGGCGAATGGGTGCGCACAGGCCGCCTCAAATACCGCGAAGACATCGTCGACGGGCTGGAAAAGGCGCCCGCATCGTTTCTCGGTTTGCTGCAGGGTAAGAACTTCGGCAAGATGCTGGTGAGAATGGCGACGTAGCCACAACCGTCATTGCCGCGCCAATCGTTCGCTCGCGAGCTCGGGCTGCTCGTCTTCAACCATTTTTATTTTTTAGCTCCCCCTGCCCCTTATTATCACAAAACTTGAATGCTTGATTTTAAATCATCTATTCCGTCTGACCTCGCAAAGAGCCCTTGTCGACGATCGCGCCGGGCGTATTCCTCGGCGCCCCGAAGCCGAACGAGCCGGTGACTTGCTTGCTGGGCATGGCGTCGCGCGCCGTCGCAAAATGTGAATGCCGATCGCGACCTCTCCGCGAGTTCGCTTGCGATGCTTAAGCGCAGACAAACTCTGCCGGAAAACTGCTACAAAAGAGGGCTCAAGAGAAACGCATTGGGAGGAATCATGATGTTCACGCGCGCGCTCACGGCGCTGGTCCTCGCCGCGTCTATCCTGGCAGCTGAGACGAACTCGGCGCAGACCTATCCGAGCCATCCGATCACGCTGGTGGCGCCGTTTCCGCCCGGCGGCGCGACCGATACGATCGCGCGCATCATGCAGGACAGCATGTCGAAATCGCTCGGCCAACAGATCATCATCGAGAACGTCGG
>DATFQX010000197.1:0-2628 GCA_035263865.1 Xanthobacteraceae bacterium | reverse complement strand
GCCGACCTATGACTGCGCGGCTGTCGGCGATCACCCGCTCAATTTTTATCTCTGGGGCGCGATGGGAAGCGCGGTCACGGTCGGATTGGGACTGGCTCTGGCGCAACCGAAACGCCGCGTCTTGGTCGTTACGGGCGACGGCGAAATGCTGATGGGATTGGGTGCGCTGGCGACCGTGGCGGCGAAAAAGCCAAGCAACCTCGCAATCACCGTCATCGACAACGAGCATTACGGCGAAACGGGGATGCAACCGACCCACACCAGCGCGGGTGTCGATCTTGCGGGTATCGCGCGCACGTGCGGCTTCCGCCAGACCGCGACCGTAAGGCAGATGCGCGAACTCGACGCCGCGGTGGCCATGTTGCACACGGCCGACGGCCCGGTGCTCGTCGTCATCAAGGTCTCCTCCGCGCGCGACCCGCTGGTGTTGCCGTCGTGGGACGGAGCGTTGCTCAAGTCGCGGTTTCGCCAGGCCTTGCTCGGGGCGCAGGCGGCCTGAAAAGCCAAGTCCGGAAGAAAGCGGCCGCCGACGCAAGAGCGGATTGATGCAACGGCGCCGCACCCACCCAATTTTGACATCCGCGCGCTCGTTGCGCCGATGGAACGCAACACACAGCGGCTTATCCGTCGCTCGCTCCACGTCCCGGTTCAAAAACCTCCTCCGAGCCGATTGCAAGCGTTGGCCCGGCGTGATTCAATTCTTCCGACACGGCGAAACCTCCTGCGCCGAGGCATGATCATGGCCATCACCGTATATCCGGTCACGCCAAGCTTCGCGGCCGAAATCGGCGACGTCGACTTGGCGGCGCCAATCGACCCCACGGATCTGCACGGGATCAAAGACGCCTTCACCCAGTACGCAGTCTTGATCTTTCCCGATCAACATCTCTCGCAGGATCAGCATCTCGACTTCGCAAGAAACTTCGGCCCGCTTGAGACCACGATTGCCGTCTATCGAAAGGACGCGGCACTGCGTCTGCGCAAAGAATTTGCCGACGTTTCCAACCTCAATCACGAGAACGAGGTCTGGGGCAAGGAAAGCAGACTCCGCTCGTTCCAATTGGGCAACCGGCTGTGGCACACCGATAGCTCGTTCAAGCGGGTACCCGCGCGCGCATCGCTGCTCTATGCGCGCTCGATCCCGCCAGTCGGCGGACATACCGAATTCGCCGATGAGCGCGCGGCCTACGATGCGCTTCCCGAGGAGACGAAACGCCGTCTCAATCGCCTCGTGGCCGAGCATTCGATCTTCAACTCTCGTGCGCGGCTCGGCTTCACCAATTTCAGCGATGAGGAGCGGCGGGGAATGCCGCCGGTGCCCCAGGTGGTCGTGCGCACGATCCCTGAATCCGGGCGCAAATCGCTCTACCTCGCGTCGCACGCGGGGCGAATCTTGGGCATGCCCGAGCGTGAGGGTCGCGCACTGATCGATCAATTGACCGCGCACGCGACGCGGCGGCAATTCGTCTACACCCACCGCTGGCGGGTCAATGACCTCGTGATGTGGGACAATCGCTGTACCATGCACCGGGGAACCGAGTTCGACGATCTGCGCTGGAGGCGCGACGTACAGCGCGCCACCGTCCGCGATGCGGCGAATTCCTGCGAGCAGGAGGGCATCGAAATCGCCGCCGCGTAAGAAAAATATCGCTTGCGCACGTTACGCGAATCTTACACAAAAGCGTATTCACCACATTTGTACCTGGACGCCGGTTCGGCGCTGCTGCCGGACCCGGAACGCTGCTGTCGGCCGCTAGCGTCGCGCCCGGAACACTGAGGATTGCCGATTCTCCTGTTATCTCCCTGTTATTTTTCTGCACTGGTCTGCCAGGGGTGACCGAAGCCAGTTGCCGCCCATACCGCCTAGGGTTGCGGCGATGGAGCTAAAGAGTTGGACGAACAGAAGGATTCGATGGCACCGCGTTCCTGGCTTGCGTCGCACGACGGATGGCCGGAGAGCTGCCGGGTCCCCGGTCTCCCTGTTTTTTCCCTGTTCTTTACAGGGGACGGTTGCAGGTAATCGTGTTTGCACTCCCTACCGGGGGTTGAACGGCATCGCCGCGCTGGCAGCGACACTCAAATGCCGAGGAGGTTCGTCGCGCGAGCGAGTTGGACGAAACCTGCCGCGATGCACAGCAGGCACAAACTCTGCATCACGCGTAGCATGATTTGGCGTCCCTGCTTTTCGCCCAGACGGCAAAGCAATTCGATCGTGCTGAACCAGGTGAGCGCGGTCCCGATGAAGAATCCTGCTAGCAGAATGACGCCGCTGTCGGAGCCAATTCCAAGGATGGCGAAGACGGCCCCGATCGCGAGAAGATTCTCCGGGTGAGTTACGCTCGCGGACAACGCTATCAGGGCCGCGAGTCCCGCGCCCGTATAGGTCCATTGCTCGTCCCGCGTCTGCTGTTGCTGCGGCAGCCCTAAGAGCACGCTCCGGCTGACGATGAACAGCAGCGCGATCCCGCCCAGAATCAAGATGGGGCCTTGAAACAGCGGATTTTTGAGCACCTGCAGCGAAGCGATTGCGCCGCCGAAAAGGTCGGTGACGACGAAGAACACCGCGGCGACAATGAGATCACCGATCGCGCTGCCCGCGATGATCGCGGACGCCATTGCGCGCCGTTG